>JABJQI010000216.1 GCA_018663485.1 Opitutia bacterium | reverse complement strand
GCCACTGCATACTGCATAGTCGTACACGGATGATCTCATCGGTCGTTAATGTAGCTTGCCAGTCGCAGCGGCGAAGCGATCCCAATCGTGGCGACCTATGGCGCAACAGCTGATACCCGCTCAACCGCAGACTCGTTCGATGGCTCAGTAATCGCGGCTGAAGCATGTTGAATGACCGGGCTTATCTCTGGTCGCGGTAAGGTCTTGACGGAGAATTCCATCAGCTTTTCTCCGCGCAGTACCTCAATCGTAGTGAACTGATTCGCCCGCGTAAAAAACACTGCACCCGGCACATCGGACACATTATCGATTGTATGTCCAGCAATCGAAACAAGATGATCCCCCTGCAACAAACCTGCTTGATGCGCTGGAGCACCGTCGATCACGGTAGACAAATAAACGGCATTGGTAGTATCCGAGCCGAGCTCTTCCGCCACTTCAAAACCCATCCAGCTGTGGATGATATGCCCCGCAAACAAAAGGTCGTCGCGCACACGCGCCAACGCCGCGACTGGTAAACAGTAAGAAGCATCGAGCTCCGTAATCGACGCCACCGACATACCAATAAATCGGCCATTAACATCCAGGATTGGGCACCCGCCCTGCCCCGCGTCTACTGAGATCGAGGTGCGGATGTACTCCGTTGGGAACACTTTGTTGCCCAGTTTTTTATCCATGCCAGTCACGAGCCCCATCGAAGGCGATGGTTCAAAATCGAGCGGACAAGTAATCCCGATTGCAATCGCACCCATTTGAGGCTGCGCCGCATTGGTATCCAAAGTGATAATCTCAAATTCTTCTGGTAGCTCTAACACGCGTAAAACCGAGACATTGGTCACTCGATCATGGCCGATCGCTTCGGTCGCATAGGATTTACCCTGATGCTCGATCCACACGCGACTCGCCCCCGCCGCTCGGCTGGCGCTAACTAGCACATGCCCCTCTTTGCTAATAAAAAAACCCGTGCCGACCCGAAGCATCACTTGCGCTTTGCCGCCTTCGTCTGGCCCACGGTAAGCGGCCTTTACTCGAATGACCGCATTTTTATTTTGCTCAAAAACCTCAATCAAGCGCTGCTGCAAGGCAAGCGCATCTGCCGGACCTGCGCACACAGGCATTAAGCAAGCAGTGAAAAGAAGAGTAATCCAGCCAAGTTTGAGCATCGCCGATAAACTAATAAACGAGGCTCGCTACACCAACCGATGCAAACGCTACGCGCGCTTGTGCCGAATCAGTAGAATACGCTGAGGCGTCATACGACGCGGCGCGCATCTGTTCCATTCCGAAATCACGGATGAAATTAATATCACTCGATGTCGCTTCAGCTGAGATCACATCCGTGTCGTAATTCGGCAAACTCGTCGCCTCGGCAAGCGACAGTTCCGTCATCGCAACTTCGACGGGCGTGACGAGTCGGTCAACCGCCGGAGCTTGCGCGCTTGCAACAGAAGTGGGTAAGATGGTTGACTGAAAAGCGGGCCGCACGACTATCATCGCGATCAAACAGGCAGCTGCGGCAACCGCAGTACTCTGCAAGATGCGGCCCGAAAAGACGCGTATCAGCTGCAAATACCACGGGTCCTTTTTGACCAACGTTTGCAACATACGTTGGTGCAACTCGCGGTCGAACTCGTTCCAAAATTGATCGGAGGGTCGTTCGGATCGCTTTAATCGAAGGAGATCTTCTAGATTGATGTCAGCTTGGCGCTCTGGAGGTAGTTTAGCCATAAATAAGTAATTAATAACTGCTCGGGTTAACTGATATAGTCCTTTAAATATGATTGGAGTTGTTGTTTTGCATAATGCAGTCGAGAGCGCACGGTACCGATAGACGTGCTAGTGATTTCCGCGATCTCGCTATGACTGAGGCCTTCTATTTCATGCAAAACAACAACAGCTCGATGCTTAGAAGACAATTTCTGTAACGAATCGTTCAATTTTTCCTGTAGCTCATGAATCAACGCGCCTTTTTCACTGCGGCTTTTCGCCGTCAATCGTTCGAAGATTTCCGAAGTGGCTACTTCCTCATTAATATTCTCGTAACTGATATAACGACGGCGGCTGCGCTTTTTTAGGAAAGTATTCGTGGTATTAATCGCGATGCGGTAAATCCAAGTAAAGAACGAGGACTTGCCCTTGAAGCGCGCAATCGCCTGAAAGGCCTTGATAAAAGTCTCCTGCGTCAAGTCTGAGGCATCTTCGCGATTACTCGTCATATTATAAATGACGGAGAAAATATGCTCGCGATACTTCTGCACCAACTGGTCGAAGGCGCCGACATTGCCTGCCTGCACGCGCTGTACCACTGACCAGTCAAGGTCACGCTCCGATACCGGAGCATCTTGCGGATGTGCGAATACCTTAGAAACTGAGCCCGTGATTGCCATTAAGATTGTTCAGCTAAAGCACTTTTCGGATAAATTGCAAAGCTTTACTCACCCTTGAAAATTAAGTGGTTTGCCTGATTTATCCGCTGCAACTAGCCTAAAACAACAACACTAAATAAAGGAGGATCTTGATTTGCTGTCCTTTCAGACTTTTACACTGTTGACAGTCACACCACGAAAGATGGTAAGAATGTCTCTTTATTCATGCACCAGTCGCGTATAGTCATCACGGGCGTCGGCCTGACCTCGCCAAACGGCAACACTCTCGAGGAATATCGTAAGAATCTCCTCGCTGGGGTCGCTGGGGTTCAAATCATTGATATGCGCTACATGGGCAAGGTCCCAGCAGGCGTGTGCAACTTCGATCCGAAGAAATACCAGACTCGCAAAGAGCTGCGTGTTGGCACCCGCGCAGGCAGTATCGCCGTCTATTCCGCTCACGAAGCGATCAATGATAGTGGCCTAGATTTTGAAAATTTTGATAAGAGCCGCATTGGCGTCTATGTTGGCACCACCGAGCACGGCAATGTCGAGACCGAGAACGAGGTGTATAACATTTCTAAGTTCGACTACGACACACGCTTTTGGACACACCACCACAATCCGCGCACCGTGGCGAACAATCCTGCTGGCGAGATCACCATCAATATGGGGATTACCGGACCGCACTACACTATCGGGGCCGCTTGCGCAGCGGGGAATGCCGGACTCATCCAAGCCTTGCAGATGCTTCGTCTCGGCGAAGTCGATGTCGCCCTCGCTGGCGGCGTCAGTGAAAGTATCCAATCGTTCGGGATCTTCGCCGGCTTTAAGAGCCAAGGCGCTCTCGGCACGTACGAGACTGATCCCAATAAGACCAGCCGCCCCTTTGACAAGACGCGTGACGGCATCGTCGTTAGCGAAGGTGGCGCGATCTACGTGCTCGAACGCCTGGAAGATGCACAAGCCCGAGGCGCCAACATCATCGCCGAAATCGTCGGCTACCGGATCAATTCCGATGCGGGCGACTACGTCCTGCCGGATCCTGTGCGCCAAGCCGAGTGCATGCACGCCGCGCTGAAAGTCGCTGGTATGGAGCCTGGAGAAGTCGACATAGTCAACACCCACGCCACATCCACGCCGATGGGTGACATTCAGGAGTGCAAGGCGATCCGCGAAGTATTCGCCGACTGTCCAACGACCTACATCAACAACACCAAAAGCTACATCGGGCACTGCATGGGCGCTGCCGGAGCACTGGAACTCGCAGGCAACCTACCTTCCTTTAAGGACAACATCATCCACCCGACCATCAACGTCGAAGACCTCGATCCCGAATGCGCGCTACCAAATCTCGTCATAAATGAACCACTCAAGGTTGACGCGGTGAAAGTTATCCTCAACAACTCTTTTGGAATGCTCGGAATCAACTCCGCACTTATTGTGCGTAAGTTCGAAGACTAAGCGACTAATCAGTTATAACCATTACCCATTTTTTAAAATGACAGAAGACCAAGTAAAACAAATCGTCGTCGATATCATCGCAGAGATTGCACCTGATGAGGACACCTCTAACATCACGCCGGAGATCAACCTGCGCGATCAGCTTGACCTTGATTCGATGGACTTCCTCGACATCGTCATGGAGCTGCGCAAGCAGCACAATATTGAAGTGCCCGAAGCGGACTACCCTGAGCTCGCATCGCTTGCGACCTGCGCAGCTTACTTGACTCCTAAGTTCAACGCATAATTCAAGCGACTTCGGTCGCACCTTCACCTAGCACAGGCGACTTGCCTGTGTTTCGTTGTATCTGGAGATATGCATGTAAAATTGACAAAACAGCCATAATGCACATTTTAGACATTATGATCACAATGTCCTCCACTGAAGCCCGCACTAAATT
>JABJQI010000020.1 GCA_018663485.1 Opitutia bacterium | reverse complement strand
TGTGCCTTACGGTGCCTTGATGGGAGTGATGACTGCGAAATCTGACCAGCGGACAGTGTTGGCGTCGTTCCGTTTTGTCGGCGCCAACGCAGGCATCTTTACGGTCACACTGTTGTTACCGATCCTTGTTAAGACAATTGGCGGGGGGAACGAGCAGCTCGGTTATTCAGCCGCGATGGTTGTAATTTCACTGATGGCGGGTGCGCTTTTCTTTGTCACTTTCAAGACGAGCACAGAGCGCATTAAACCAGTGCATAAGAAGCACGAGCCAATCAAGCAAGAGATCAAGCAACTGCTGCGTAACGGCCCTTGGCTGATTGTGATCGGTTTAAGTATACTCACAGTCTTGGCGCAAGCGATCCGTGGCACGCCGATTCTGCACTTCTTTAAATATGTGGTCGGTAATGAGGAGTGGGGCACCAAGTTATTGCTCTATAATTCAATGGCTGCTATTGTTGCCGTGCTGCTGAGTAAGTGGATCGTCTCGCTGTTCGGTTGTAAGAAACGTGCCTATATCATTTTGAATCTGCTATTTGCTGCGGTCCTTGTGTGGTTCTATTTTATTCCGACGGATAACTTTCAGTTGATGATTGTAAATCAATTACTGTTGGCATTGTTCGCGGCGCCCATGATGCCGTTGTTTTGGTCGATGATTGCGGATACGGCTGACTATGGAGCTGCAAAATTTGGCCATCGATCGACGGGGATTATTTTCTCGGCGGGGACCGCATCGCAGAAGATTGGTTGGACGGTCGGGCCCGCCTTGGCGATGCTTATTTTGAGTGGTGTTGGCTATGTCGCGAATCAGGAACAGACTGTGGAAACCCAAAAGGCGCTCCACTTGATGATGAGTGTGATTCCAGCTGGATTTGCGGTGTTGACCGCAATTGTTACTTGTTTCTATCCAATCAATCATAAGGTGGAGAAGGAACTTGAAGAAGCGATGACGAAGCTGAATGCGGCTGAGGCCGAAGATGCAGAGGTGGATACAGGCTGTATCGGCTAAGTGGCTCAGCACATCACCTTGTTACATGCCTCTATGATGAAATGTCTCTATAGTGTGCTGTGCGGAGCGATGCTCTGTGCCAGTGCGCATCTATCGGCGCGGACGGTTACTTTTGGTGACGGGGCAGCCTCGACGGGTTGGCTGGATACTGGCTTGTTAAGCAAGAAAAGTGGTGCGCGGGTTGCTGTGATAGGTGATGGGTTGGCGACGCCTTCGGGGGAGTTGGTTTTTGAGTTGACGGTGGAGAACCCGCAAAAACTTAGCGTGGGCAATACCACGCTACGGGTGCTTGGAGGTAATCAAGGCGGACGAATCGACTGTCGCGATTTTTCGGATACAAGTGATGACGAATGGGTGCGCTTTCAATTACGTGTGAGGGGTGCGTGCAGGTGCCAAAGATCTCACGGCGCTTGAACTTGGGCGCATCACGCTGACTGAGGCAACGAATGATTTGGTTGAATTTTCCGATGCTGTCGAGGGTGTGATTCAGCTTCAGGATCCTGGCAATGGCGCGAAGCGTTACGGCAGTGGTCAGGCCTTGGATGGCTTGCAGGCACTGAATTTAAGCAATGTTGGAGGCGTGGGTGATCATTCCCTGGGCCTTTCAGGTGACGGCTCGTGCTTTCGGGGTGGACTCTTTGAGTAGCTTTCGAATCGGTAAAGTGGAGTTCAGTTACAGTGTGGCCATACCGGAGCCGCTTCAACTCGATCGCACCGGCTGTGCGTTGCACTTGGATGCGTGCACCATCGCCGATGTGGCGGATGGATCGCCATTGACGGCTGGCTGGACGGATGTGAGCAATTCAGGTGTGGTGGCAACGGGGGCGACTCCGCCCGTTTATCTCGCGGACGGAGGGGGAGGCTACCCCTCGGTGCGTTTCGATGGGGTCGATGATTATCTACATGCAAGTGTGTCTACCGGTAATCAGGTGAGTGTTTTTGTTGTTTTTGCGCTTCAACGAACGGCTGCGCCGAGCAACTACCGAGACATTCTGCTAACAGGTGCCAATGGTGGTGACAATTTGTCTTTGGCCTCCAGTCGCGCCTCGGCGAGCGCTCCAGATTGTCCATCGTTTAATGGTTTGGAGCATACCGCATTGGACTTTCAAACATGGGTGAATGGTCACCACACGGGCGAAGTGACCGGTGATCTTTTTCGCGGGCGGTATTATATCGGAACCGCGATCGATACGAATGTGTCTGCCGAGGACGCGTTGACTATTGGAGCGCGTGGTGTTTCGGGTGTGAACGCCGGTCAAAATGATATTCGTGAGTTGATCGTGTATGATCGCGCGTTGACCGAGAATGAGCGTTTCGCAGTGGAAGCTTATCTTGCTAGTAAATATAAGATAGCTGCGGTGACGCGTGCGCTGGCGCATCCAGTAGAGTCCTATCCACATGCGACGCTACCTTCCGAGCGCGCATACGCAGATCGTGCGGTGATGGTATTGGCTGCGATCAGCCTGCAGGAGTATGCGCCCGATTTGTCCAATCCATGGCCAGATCGAATCGAGATTCAAGATCGTGGCTCTTTGGTGATTCCTGATACTGTAGAAGGTGTATCGGTTAACCCACTGCAGGCGACTATTTATAGCCGCTTGGGCCGTGTTATGCCAACTGCTACAATGAATTGGTCGATTGCTCCGGAGGGGCGGGGTGTTTCGGTGGATCCGGACGGAAACGTTTTGGTGCGGGGAAATGGGAGTCCGGATTTGTATACTATCTCAGCTGTTTAGAATGCATATCCGGATGTCTCAGGTAGTCACAGTTTGCAGAGCATGCTTCCTGTTTCCAGTATTTACGATCAACTGGAAAATTTTCCAAATCTATCGGAGGTAATCCAGAATTAACAATTTCGTCGACATTACCAGAGGCGATCACGTGGTATGTGCCGGATGTAAACCGCTTTCACGCGAAGGTGTATTCTTATGGCGACATCGCATCGAATCTAAGCGCTGAGGTTTCGGCAGATGGCGTCAACTGGCAGCCGCTAGCCTTACGTCTGGATCCGTCGGTGGCGACCGCGGACGGTTGGCAGCGCAGCTGGGTGGCACCGCTCAATCCCTTGCCCGTGTCGATGAATTATGTCCGCTTATTGTTGCAACATCACGCCTGTGCATGGACTCCGCAACTCGGAGAAGTGGTTTTGTTTGGTGCGGAGACAGGATTCAACTTTTGGAAAGCACAACAGTTTCCAGATTCTGTGGATCTGTCGGATCCTTTAGTGTCCGGTGCGAGTGCGGATCCGCTCAAGACTGGAATGCCGAATTTGTATCGCTACTTTGCTGGTTTGCCGTCGGAGGCGAGTGCGGGAGGCAACTTGCCTGCATTGGAGCATGTCGCAGGGCAGAGATACTATACCTTGCCGTTTGATCCAATGAAACAGGATGTGCGTGCTCGAGTGAAGGGTTCCTTGGATCTGCAAAACTGGGATTATACCTTATTCGACTCAAGCAGTGATGCAGCGGTATTGGAGGATGGATGGTTGTGGTTGAATCTGGACCAGATGCCTGCCAGCGGCGCAAAGTTCTTAAGGCTGGAGCTGTCGCTCGACTAGTTGTCGCTGCGATGGGGCGTGCCACGCTATCGAAATTGTATGTTATTAAATTGACACTATAAATGAATTAATGTATAAATTATTGTCACTCCGTCCATGCCCCTTGTCTCTTATGCTATCTCGATTCTTTATTTCCTCACTGATTGGGTCACTCACCGCGCTTACCTTTTGTATGCTAAGCGCTTCGCTTGTCGGAGCGGTTGAGAAGCCCAACGTGCTGTTCCTGACCATGGACGATATGAACTATGACTCGATTGAGTCCTATGGTTTGGAGATCGATGGACTCACGCCACACATGGACTCCTTATCAGGGAAGGGGACGCGTTTTGAATACGCCTATATTCAGACGCCCAGTTGTTCGCCGTCGCGTAATGTGCTGCACACCGGACACTATTCGCACAACAGCGGGATGCTGGGCTTCTTTGGTGTCGATTTTCCGCAGGACACCTTGCCTGAAGCGCTGCGTAAGAATGGTTATTTCACGGGGATTATTCTCAAAGTGGAGGACTCCACGCCGACCAACAACGCGAAACGCTATTGGGACTATGTGAAGAATTATCCGAAAGAAACGGCGCGAAGCACAGCTAGCTTTCGCGAGTCCTTCTCTCAACTGATCGCCGGAGCCAAATCGCAGGGAAAGCCCTTCTATGCGAATGTGAATGTCAAGGACCCACACCTGCCGTTTTATCGAGGTGAACTCACTAAGGAGGGGTTTGATCAAACGCCCCCCTCACGCCTGCTCCATCCAGACGAAGTGACGATCCCAGGATTTCTTCCGCAGCACGAAAACTTTAGGCAGGAAGTTGTAGATTATTACAATACCGTTCGTCGTGGTGACGATTGTGTGGGGGAGGTGCTGCAAGTCCTTGAGGAGAGTGGCTTGCAGGGCAATACGTTGATCATCTTTCTATCCGATCACGGCATGTCCTTTCCCTTTGCCAAGTCGAACCTTTATCCCAATGGAGTGCGCACGCCGTGGATCATGGTTTGGCCTGGAAAGATCGAGGCTGGTGTGGTCGATTCTGAAAACATGGTGTCTGCCATCGATCTGATGCCAACGGTGCTCGACGCAACGGATACACCTGCGCCGGGGCCACTCGCGGGGCGTTCTTTGTTGCCGTTGCTCGATGGTGAAAGCCAAGCAGATCGCGACCATGTCTTTGTGGAGCACAACGAAGGCCCGAGCGCGGATCCGCGTCCGATGCGTGCAATCCACACCAAGAACTACGTGTATATTTTCAATGCGTGGGGCACCGGTGACTATCACGCCATTTTTGAATCCCGTTGGTGGCGCTCCTATGCGACCTTCTCTCAGCTTGCGAAACGCGGGCCTGAGATGCCGGATGCGGCGCAACGTTTTGACTTCCTCATGTATCGAACGGTCGAGGAGCTCTATGATGTGCAAAAGGACCCGCATGCATTGAACAATTTGATTGATGATCCGAAGTATGCCGATGTAGCGAATGCACTGCGCGCACGTCTGCAGACGTGGATGGAAGCAACCAACGATTATGCGTTGGAAGGCTTTCTGTTTCGGGATGACATGGAGAGGCTAGGTGAGTTTATGGAGAAGACCGTGGCTGACGCGAAGGACCGATCGCTACGGCTCGAATGGAAGCGCTGGCAAAAGCGCTTTTACGAGCAGGGACGACCAGAGGGCAAACTCACTGAGCTGGGTGAATCGAACTTAGTTAATTTTTGCAAATAATATGAATAAGCACCCCGCACTCATTACGGCACTCTTCTTTGTGTGTGCCGCTGCCATTGCTGACCAGAAGCCGAATATTCTCATTTTTCTAGTCGATGATCTTGGGTATGGAGATCTCGGTTGCACAGGTTCGACTTTTGCTGAAACGCCACACTTGGATCGGTTTGCTGAAGAGGCGACGCGCTTTACGGATGCGTATGCGCCTGCGGCACACTGTTCGCCTTCGCGAGCAGCGATTATGACTGGTCAGTATCCCGCACGCCTGCATATCACGACTTGGATTGGTGGTAAAAAAGCGACGGAATACAAAGGACTGAGCTTACCGAAACAAAAGACATTTCTCGCGGAGTCCGCTTACACGATGGGCGAGTATTTTCAGGCGCAAGGGTATACCACGGCGAACATAGGTAAATGGCACGCAGGTGGAACAATTGTGCCATTGCAGAAGCATGGTTTTGAACACGTCATTGGCTATGCCCCAGGGGCGGGTCCGGGAGCGAGTGAAGCCTGGTTCGGTCCGTATCCACAAATCAAGGACCTTGATGGGCCAAGTGATGAATATATTACCGATCGTCTTACTCAAGAAACGATACGATTCATTGAGGAGCGCGATGGTGATCCGTTTTTTATCATGCTTCAGCACTATGATGTGCACGGGCCACTCGTCGCGCCCGACGCGATGGTGCAAAAGTATGTGGCTCGTCGTCGTCCGAAAGATAAGGGCATCGAAAATGCAACCTTCCTGGCGATGAAGGAGTCCATGGACGCTAGCTTCGGTGCCATTGTTAACAAGCTCAAGGCTCTTGATCTCTACGATGATACCATCATTATTTTCACTTCCGACAATGGAGGTGTGCAGTATTTTGCTAACAATGGCGGACTCCGCATGGGTAAAAAATGGCTCTATGAAGGGGGGATTCGGGTGCCACTACTTATGCGGGTACCCGGCTACACGGAGGGTGGTGAGGTCAGTCGCTTGCCAATTAACGGGATCGATTTTTTCCCGACTCTGGTTGAACTGACTGGTGGCGACCCCGCAAAAATCGAAAGCGATTTGGATGGTGAGAGTTTTGCCCCAGAGTTGAAACAGGTTGCTGGAGTTAAGCGAGAAGCCTTATTTTGGCACTCGCCTCAACTAGGCAAAGGGGGAGGCGTGATCGCTCCGTCTGGTGCGGTGCGGATGGGGCCATGGAAATTGATTTCTTATTATGGGGATACCAAGGTGCCTGAACTTTACAACGTGGAGAATGATAAGGCTGAAGAGAAGAACCTAGCGTCGCAGTATCCCGAGCTAGTCGATCGCATACAGCGTATGTTGGAAAAACACCTGGACGAAACGAAAGCGCAACGTGTTACGCTCTCGACTGTCATTAATTAGACTAAGAAGAACCATATGAACCACTTATCCTTACCCCTGTTTTTGTGTTTATTTGTAAGTGCTTGCTTTGTGCAGGCAGCCGACCGACCGTCGACGCAAAAGCCAAATATCCTGATCTATCTGGCCGATGACTTGGGCTATGGATCGATCAACAGCTACGGAGCTCCGGAACATCTGTTGAAGACCCCGCATTTAAACCAGCTGGCGGCAGCCGGCGTTCAGATTGACAATGCCTATACGCCGGCTTCTGTCTGCACGCCGACGCGCTATGCCATGCTCGCAGGGGAGTATTCCTGGCGCTCACGATTGAAGAAAGGTGTAATCACTAAGACTGATTACACTTTGTTGGATTGGAATCGTGTTTCGCTTGCGAAGTGGATGCAGCGGCAAGGTTATGCGACTGCTCATGTGGGGAAGTGGCACTTGGGCTATAAAGGGAATGGGCCAGTGCTGAATCTCTTAGGCGATTTGAGTCCGGGCCCGAATGGTGTGGGCTTTGATTATCATTTTGGCGTGCCGTCGAATCTCGAAGACATTCATAAGGTCTACGTCGAGAACTATGGGGTATGGGGACTGCGCTCCGATACACTGAAGCCTTGGGGGAATAATTGGTATGCGAAACGTAAAGGAAAAGTCGGACCCTATATTGGTTACGATGCGCCGCAACGTGTGACCGAGCATGTGATGACCATGACGACCGATAAAGCGGTGGCATGGTTAGAGCAGCAAAGTAGCGATCAGCCCTTTTTTCTCTACTATGGAGCGGTCGCTGTGCACAACCCGATCGAACCTGCTCCCGAGCTGCGTGGCTCGAGTAATTGCGGCCTCTACGGCGATTTCATTCAAGAAGTCGATCACACCTTTGGGCGTATGGTCCAAACGTTGAAAGATAAAGGACTGTATGAAAATACCTTGATCATCTTTGCCAGTGACAACGGTGGTGAGGGCTATGCGAGTGGTATGCCGCACAACGATGCCGAGGACGCCGGACTTTCGATCAATGGCCCCTTGCGTGGCAAGAAGGGTGATATCTGGGAAGGAGGCTTTAAAACGCCACTGATCATGAGTCACCCAAGTGGCCACATCCCAGCAGGTGCGCGATCGCATGCACGTGTCTCGATAGTGGATTTCTATGCCACCTTAGCGGATTATATCGCGGGGCCGGATGTGTTGGAGCAGTTGGGTGCGCCGGATAGTATTAGCTTCAAGGACGTGCTCTTAAGCCCAACTGATTCGGCTTTCGAGCGTCCGCCGTTGGTGTTGAGCGACCGCGATGGGCGCAAAGCGTTGCGCTTCGATCAGTGGAAATACATCGAGGCTTCAACAGGAAAAAAGAAGCAACCCGCGCTGCTCTTTGATCTACAAGCCGATCCTTTGGAGGCGCATAACTTGCTGCGGGCACAACCACAAATTGCGGAGCGCGGGCGTCAATTGCTAGAAGCGATTGTGGATGGTGACGACCAACTCGCCTGGGACGGTGGCGGCGGCGGTTTTCGCCATGCGCCGGCATTTGACCCTCGCAGTGGACGTTTTCATTTGGAACTCAAAGCGATTACAGGGGCGACTGGACATCCCTACTGTTATGCTTACAAAGATGTGCCCGCAACAGAAGGTCAGGCGTGGGAGGCAGAGATCTATGCAAAGTTGACCGAAGTGCCGGGTGGTGGCCGGGCTTCTGCGCAGTTCAAATTGGCCTTCTTCAATGCTAAGGGGGATAAGCTTCGCACGTATGAGTCCGCAAAGTTGACCAAGCTCGGCAGTGATTATGAGAGACTCAGCACGCGCGGCACCGCGCCGAAAGGCACGGCCACGGTGCGTATGACTTCAGTGGTCAGTCTGCAGGGCGAGACCGGCACGGTTGCCGCATACTTCGATGATGCCCGTGTGACTTCGGGGCAGACAGTTTTCGAAAGCGGCTTTGAAAGCGGCGCTGTTCGTTGAGCTTAAGCGCAACTCAGTTTTAAAAATGATTCATCCCTATGTGAAAGCGTTACTAAAAATCGTTATATGTATACATGCGATTGCTTGTGCGACCTATGCCGCGAAGCAACCGAATCTTCTCTTCATTTTCCCAGATCAACTTCAGCGGGATGTGCTGAGTGTCTATGGTGGCCCCGTGGATACGCCGAACATTGATCGATTGGCAGACGAGGGCGTGCTGTTCTCGGATGCGGTGTGCTCGACGCCATACTGTGCGCCGACACGGATGTCGCTGGTGACGGCATTGTATCCACAGCAACACGGTGTGGTGCAGAACACCGGTTGGAAGCAACGCGGCATGCGACCTGACGAGCAGACCTATCCGCGTGTGTTGTGGGAAGACGGTTACGCGACGCATCATTACGGAAAATGGCACCTGGAGGGAAAGAAGAAGGGCGACAGCGTCGATTGGTATCCGGATCTGTTCCGCTACTTCCCGGAGTATCAGGATAACATGGCGGACAAGCTGGAGACATACAGGAGTCGAGGCCAAGGTCGCTATTCAGAATGGTATAGCTTGGTCTTTCCTGTTGAGATCGCCGACGAGTTGAAGATTGCCTTAGATCACAATGACCTCTGGGAAAAATGGAAGGATCACTGGGCAGGACAAATGGTGCTTGGCATGGGGATGCTCGACCTCCCGCAATCGAGGATTGCTTTGACTATCAATTGGCCAACTTAACGATCGAGAAAATTCAAGAGAAAGTTGCTGAGGGACAGCCGTTCTATGTGAACGCGGCCTTCAATGTGCTGCACGATCCCTACATTGTTCCCGCTGAATTTTATGAGATGTTCCCGCTTGATGAGATCGAGCTTCCGGAGAACTTTGGCGCACTTGAGGAGCGATTCCTCCGTGACTGGGCCAAGGAGGTTAACGTCCAGACACGAGGTCCGAATGGCGAGGAGTATGGCGTGCTTGAGTTTTTGCGTGTCTACTATGCGAATGTAAAATTCCTCGATGATCAGGTCGGACG
>JABJQI010000041.1 GCA_018663485.1 Opitutia bacterium | reverse complement strand
GATAGCTCTGATGCTCCGCTATCTTCAATTCAACTTTTCTGATCTTCAGCTCAATCGCCTTAATGTCCTTAATTACAGTGTTTTTCTCGGACTTAGTCTCCGCCGCTGGAAGATGATAATTCTTCAGTAATCTCAGCTCTTCGCGAAGATCCATTCGTGCTTCATACATTCCAGTTAGATGATGATCCGCAAGAGTTTTATTATCAATGGCTTCCAATGATTCTTGGTCCACATGCGCGACCGCATTTTTAATCCCATCGTTCGGATACTTACTGATCAAGGTCTGCGCAGCCAAATCTAAGGAACTAATCGGATAGACAAACTCCTCGCCGTCCGGCCGTGTGAACTGGATGTGCGTTCCACTTCTAGCAAGCAGAGTCACCATCATCTCGCGACCCACGGCGTTCTTGATGTTCACAGCCGCGGGATAGCTATACACATGGCCGCCTGCCTGATCTTTACTGAGAAATGCCTGATCATACAGCATTGATCCCAAATACCCGACGATTCCCAAAAATATTATACTTATTATCAAATTTCGCACGTATTCATCACTAATTTAAGCAACGAATAATTCAAAGCCAAAAATCGTTTTTATTTCAAAGCTAGCAGAAGTGACTAAACGATACAACGACTTGAGGACTGATTGTCACTGACCCAAGCTCTCTCGGCCACTCCCGCATCGAAACACTTACAAACTACAGCACAGCTCGAAAACAACCGAATTGCGTTCGATATCTATACGCTTTTTCACAGAGTCGCTTCTGCTTAAAAAAACAACATACGCACACCAGTTACTGAATCCTCTGCCCCATATCGCTAGCCAGTCGTACGTAGACCTGCAGCGATCGCATTGACAACGCGCAGCAAATTGTCGGTGGTCGTGGAGTCGAGCTGGTCGCTGGCTCGTGCCTGTAGCAGCAGATCAATTTGCTTTTTATGCAAGGCGGCGAGCGGCACATCGCGTTCAGTCAGCGTCTTGTAGAAGCGTGGGCGACGCTCAGGCAGCGATCGAGTGAACAACTTACTTAAGTGTTCCACGGTTCGTGTGCGCTCGTCGATAATCTGCCCGAGGATGCGTTCGCGTACAGCCACGTCTGTTACCAGATCGGCATAGGTACGCATCCACTTCTCATCGGAACTACTAATGCTGCTTTCGACGTTATAAAACACGTAGCGTAAAAACGGAGTGGATTGTAGATTGTCTCGTAGTGCGCTGTAAGCTTCCGGCGCTTCAGCTTCGAGCGCATCCAAGGCACTACCGACACCATACCAACCGGGGACGTAGAAGCGGGATTGATTCCAGCTAAATACCCAAGGAATTGCGCGTAGGTCTTCGATGCTGGTCTTGCCAGTGCGACGTGATGGACGCGAGCCGATACGGCTTTGCTCAATGGCGTCGATCGGTGTGGCTTGTCGGTAAAAATCAATAAATCCTGGGGCTTCGAGCAACTCGCGATAAGCACTCCTAGAGCGCTTCGCCAAGGTCTCCATTGCGTCATCAATCACTTTATTAGTGGTTTGCTTCGCAGCGAGTAATTGCGCCCCGAGGCTACCTGCAAGAAGCCACTCGAGGTTGGCAGTCGCAGTGGCTGGAGTGTTGTATTTCTGTGCGATTACTTCGCCTTGTTCGGTCACTCGGATACCACCATCGAGAGAACCCTCAGGCAACGCTTCGAGAAAACGATGCGTTGGCCCAGCACCCCGACCCACAGTACCACCGCGACCGTGGAAAAACGCAATTTTGACACCATGATCTTCGCCTACGTCAAACAGCTTACTCTGAGCGCTCTTTAAAATCCACTGGCTGGCGAGGATGCCGGTATCCTTATTACTATCGCTGTAGCCGAGCATGATGATGAAGCGCGGCTTCGTATCTGGATCGCCAATACGTAGGCTATGACGCGTGCAAGGATGTGAAAGGAATGCATCTGAAATACTAGGTCCGCGTTCGAGGTCTTCGTACGTTTCGAAGAGTGGCACCACAGGCAGTACACAGCGGAGTTGACCATCTTCTTGGTGAGTCAGGCCGACTTCCTTCGCAAGTACATATACTGTCAAGAGGTCGGCCAGGTTACGCGTCATACTGACGATGAGTGTACCCACTCCAGCAGAACCATGCTTGCGAATGTGCTGAGCGACGACAGTTAGAGTATCACGTGCTTCAGTCGCTTCCTTCGGTAGCGACATAGAGGCATGCGTCAGTGGCCGCGGAGTCGAGAGTTCATGATTGAGAAAAGCGATTTTATCCGCCTCTGACCATCTGCTAAAATTCTTGGCGTCATCGACACCAGCAGCAACCATCATTTGGCTGAGTGCGTTCTCATAGAACTCGCTGTTCTGGCGAATATCAATACGCGCGAGGTGTAGGCCAATACTGTCGAGCAAACGCAGCAAAGGGCGCACACTGCAGTTGGCACTGCGTGTCGCGTTGGCTTCATTTAACCATACGGAGAGTTGATTCAGATGATCGCGCAGGGCTTGTTCGCTCAGCGTGTCGGTCTGTTCAGAGAGTAGAGTCACAAAACTGAGCCACGGCTCTTGTGTGCGAGCGTCGCCGCCCCAAGCCTTAAGCTGTTTTAATAAGGACTTTGGCACTTCGCTACGCACCTCTGAGAAGGTCAGCCTCTGCGCAAGATCTTGCAGGCGAGTACGAATAATCTGCACTGCGGTGCTGCGCATCGTTTCGAATGTCGCGGCGGTCACTTCGGCAGTGACCAGCGGATGGCCATCGCGATCACCTCCGACCCATGAGCCGAATTGCAGATGTGGCAGTTCTTCAAGCTGAAGTGGCGCTTCCTTAGGCCATGTCTCGCGCCAAGCGTATTCAAGATTTTCGTCTAGACGGTTGAATACCGAGGGGAAGACTTCACGTAAATAATAGAGAAGGTTCTCGAGCTCATCTTTAACCTGCGGCTTGTGCATGTAAATCTCGCCGGTCAACCAGAGCCGCTCGATAATGGCGCGTACTTGATTGGCATTTTGTTCGGCTTCACGCGGACTGCGTTCTCCTTCGCGATGGCGCAGCAGGCGCACGATCTCACGGTGAATCCCGAGAACCGACCAGCGTTTCGCTTCGGTCGGATGTTTAGTAAAGACGGGCTCCACCCACAGCTCGCTGATTTGTTTACGCACAGTCGCAGGTTGGATACGGGCGTCTTTGAGACGACTCAGATAGTGTCCCCAATGCCCTGGCTCACAGGCGGCACCGAGCGTGGCTTCGCGCGTGCGGCGCATACTGTTAGCGACATGCTCTTCTGCTAGGTTGAGAAGCTGAAAATAAAAGGAAACCGCTTGCACACAGGCGTCGTCCAAATGATCGGAAGAGACCTTTTTTAGTCGCCCTTTAATTAAACCAGCCGCCCGCTCCTGGCCCATCGATTCAAGTACATCCACGAAAGCATCGACCAAAAAGGTGTGTTCAGCTTCGACCTGGTTGAGGCCCTGTTCGACAAGTTTTAGGAATTTTTGATTGGTCGTTGTTTTCATGAATAATTCTTTGCGGCGTATTATAGGCATCTTAATCAATCGATGCGGGCTGGCATAAGGCTAAGCATTAACTGATCCACTTCGCCTCCCGCATCAATTAATGCATTTGTTTTGATATTAAAATAGATTAGAATGCCCAGAACCAAATTTCATTAGGCCAAGATTCCTAGGCTGTGGTGAGGTGCTAGTCTAGGCCCGTAACCATCCGTAGTCGACCGCGCCTGTAAGCGGTGACTTAGCCTAGCCCTGCTTTGAGAGCTTCTTCGACTTCTTTTCTAGCCCTTTAATCAGCTTCTTGACCTTCTTGCGTTGGTCTTCGCGGACGATGTAGCCGATGCACTTATCCGCTCCGCAGCCGCAGGGGTGATCCAAAAAATGCTCCATATCATAGCCGTAATCATATACCAGTTCTTCGCCTTGCTTGATGTCTTTACGTGCGACGACCCAGATCTCCCCTTCGCAATTCAACGCTTCGCAATTCCCATCACAGGAGTGGTTCATGTAACGCGCGGGGTTCTCACCCAAACGACCATCAAGGTCCCAATCGTCATCGAGCTCGAAGATATACACCAAGCCCTCGCCAGTGCTGCGCGCTAGCTCCTCCCACTCGAGGGCACGGCGATTGGACTCTTCTTTGGAGATCTTCTCTCCGACGTATTGGATAATGTTGTCGCCTTCTTCGATATCACAGATGGCAAACAGGCCACGTTGATGGATCGAGGATTGGTCTACTTTACAGAGCGGATGGTCTGACATAGAAATAATGAATCGATAATTTATAAGATTGAAAACTTACTCGGCTTTGAGCCCACGACTCATTAATGCCTGCAATGCAGACAACGGCTCTTGCCCGCCATATAGGATGGCGTGGATCTGTGAAAGAATCGGGGCATCCATGCCCTTCTCCTCGCAGAGCCGCTTCATACATTCTGTGGCACGATAGCCTTCGACCACGGATTTTTGACTGCTGACGATGGACTCAGGCGTCTCGCCCTGCCCCACGCGTTCGCCAAAGGTACGGTTACGGCTCCAACTGCCGGAACAAGTCGCCACCAAATCGCCAAAGCCGCTCAAGCCATAGAAGGTTTCCCTCTGACCGCCGAGCAATTGCCCAAGCCGCACCAGTTCATTGAGGCTGCGCGTAAGTAGCGCTGCCTTTGCATTGTCGCCGAGCTGCAAACCGTCACACATGCCCGAAGCGATGGCGTAAATATTCTTCAGTGTGCCACCCAACTCGGTGCCGCGCACATCGTTCGACAGATACGCTCGCAGCGAGGCATTGCTAAAGGCGTGTTGATACGACTCCGCAGCCACGAAGTCTGCGTCCACTGCAAGCGTCACAGCCGTCGGATTACCCGCAGCGACCTCACCTGCAAAGGTCGGCCCAGACAAGGCGCCGCATGCCACCTCAGGGAAGATCTCATTCACAATTTCGGACGGCGTCTTGAAGCTGTCGAGTTCGAGCCCCTTGCACATCACTAGGAACAACTTCAGCTGCCAGGCGACATCGCTGGCCGCACGCACACGCAGGCACAAATCGCGTAGCGCCTTCGAGGGACAGGCTAGAAAGACTACCTCCGCCTCCATCAACACCGGCGCAAGCTCGCAGCCAATTTGAATCGAATGCGGCAACTTATAGCCCGGCAGGTAATCCCTATTTTCACGCGTCGAGGCAATCGCCAAAGCGTGCTCCATACGGCGAGGAACTAAGGTCACGGAATGTCCGCAACGATCTAAATGCAAGGCCATGGAAGTGCCCCAGGCACCGGCTCCGAGAATACAACAGTTCATAGATAGGAAAAATTTCAGATTAAGATTTAGCGCGGAAAGGGTGAATCGAAACAGTTGCGCCCCGAAGGGCCAGCTGCAGCGGGTGCCCGGTAGGGCAATGAAGAAACATGGATCAATACCGACTTCGGAAGCTTGCGGATATTATTACGATGGGAATTTCCCGCTTTTAACATCTTCGGCATATTCCGCGAAGGCGCCTTTCGCCTGCTCACCCAGCTGTACATACTGCTTCACAAAAGAAGGCACATAACCGGTGGTCATGCCCAGCAGGTCATTGGCCACTAAAATCTGTCCATCACAATGCGGGCCACTACCAATGCCGATCAGTGGCACGGCCAGCGCCTGCGCAATCGCGCCTGCCACGGCGCCATCGACCATCTCACAGATCACTGCGAAGCAGCCGACCTGCTCCAGTGCCAAGGCATCGTCCAGCAACATGACCTTCTCCGCCTCACTGCGACCAAACTTACGATAGCCACCGAGTTGGTGAAACTGCTGCGGCAGTAAGCCAATATGCGCCAGCACTGGAATGCCCGCACGCGTCAGTCGCTCGATCGTGGGCGCCATCGCTGCGCCCCCTTCGATCTTGATCGCCTCAGCGCCGGCCTCTTGCATCAAACGACAGCATGCACTCAACAGATCGGCGAAATCGCCATGCGCGACCGCGAACGGAATGTCGGCGACCACCAGTGCCTTCGGCTGGGCACGCGCCACCGCCGCGGTGTGGTGCAGCATTATGTCGAGCGTCACCGGAATAGTAGTCTCGAAGCCCAATTGCGTGGTGCCAACCGAGTCGCCGACTAGAATCAGGTCGACGCCCGCCTGATCCGCATAGCGAGCGATAATCGCATCATATGCAGTGACAGCGACAATCGGCCGATCACCCTTCAGTAGGGAAATAGTTTGTGTAGAAATTCTCACGATTAAGGAATTTGCATTGATTAAAAAAGTTCAGCAGCCACAAACATTGTTCAACTTCGCAGTTTAGACAATCATTTGTCGTCGCAGAGTTTATCACCACAAAGTATCGCAAATACCAGCTGAATTGACCGCCACCTCGCAATGATCCACCTATATTATAAGTGGCGCTACCGCCGCTCCCAATACGCCGGAGCCTTCTCGCTGCCGAAAGAGGGCAGGCAAGAACAGGGGTTTCGTGGTAACTTCGGCAGCTATTTAGCACAACCATCGGTCAGAGGTCGCAACTTCTCGCACTTCGACCTGCCTAGACAACGCAGACGCTGGTTGCGGATCGCATTTACGCTGCTACTGGTGCTGACCCTGGGCTGGTTGATCTACGAGAGTGCCGCCGCAATGGCGATTTTTCGCTAGAGTCGAGCGTGCCGAAGCGCCCGACCTGCGTGCCAACGTCGCTGACTGCTCGATTGCAGGAACACTGGCGCCCTGCGCATGATCGATGAGTGCTCGAATAGAACCTGGCTGGTAATCGACCTAGCTGAGCCGCGTCGAGTTCCCCTCATTCAGAAAGAAACACGCCTAGCGACAGAGCCGCAAGCCATGCGAGGCACACAAAAGAGGCGCAACTTAGCGAGTTGCGCCTCTTGAAACAGAGTCAATCGACCATGATTATTAGGTTCATCGTCGATTAGCGGCAAAGGCATAGATGGACGGTGGCTTTGCTTCTGGCTCTTGGGAGGGACGACCTCCGTGTCGTCCGGTACCGATGCGGCTGAGGCTGACATGACTAACAGCCCATAAGGAGTCTTAGATTTTCATGTTATTTCTAAACTGCTGGCGGTCGACACGGAGGTCGACCCTCCCCAACAGAATAGCCGCCACATTAGG
>JABJQI010000021.1 GCA_018663485.1 Opitutia bacterium | reverse complement strand
GAATTTCCGATTTATCTTTGCTCACTGATGATCGAAAGCTACTCACATATCCCTTCATCAACACCATCGAATAGAAAAGCAGTGCTTTTACCAAATTCCAAACTGCTCACACTCGAGCAAGCCATCGAAACGCGCAAAACACTGCGAACGGCAGGCAAGTCCATGGTTATGACCAATGGTTGCTTCGATCTGCTGCACGTTGGACACCTTTCCTACCTGCAAGCATCACGCAAACTCGGCGACCAGCTCTGGGTCCTAATCAACAGTGATGAAAGTGTCCGCTCGCTGAAAGGGCCAACGCGCCCCATTCAATCTGAAATCGAACGTGCCTACTGTCTCGCCGCGCTCACCTGCGTCGATCGTGTCGTCATCTTTAACAGTCCACGCCTCGTTGATGAAATCGAGCAACTCCAGCCCGACATCTACACCAAAGCCGGCGACTACACGATCGATACCCTGTATCAACCGGAGCGTCATGCTTTCGACAACGCGGGCACGCAGATTCAATTCCTGCCGTACCTCGAAGGCTTCAGTACCACGAAAATGATCGCCAAAATCATCAAAGCTGGCGGTATATAAATACTAGCAACGCCCAACCAACAACCAGTAACTCTCTACCACATGTCCCTCGTTCAAACAGACTACGACACACTCAAAACCTGCCTCGACAAGTTCGCTGCGCAACTCGCCACCGTCGAAGCGACTGGCAACATGATCGTGGAGCGCTTGCGTCAGGGCAAAACCATCTTCGCCTGCGGCAATGGTGGCAGCGCGACCGACTCGATGCACCTCTGTGAAGAGCTCGTCGGGCGCTACCGAGGCAATCGACGCCCGCTCCCCGCCGTCTCGCTCAACACCGACACATCGGTACTCACCTGCATCGGCAACGACTACGGCTTCGACGAAATTTTCTCTCGGCAAATCGAAGCCCTCGGTAAAGCGGACGACATTCTGGTCGGCTTCTCCACCAGCGGTAATTCTGAAAACGTCGCACGCGCCTTCAGAGCCGCGAAACTGAACGGCGTGACCACCATTTTACTCGCGGGCAAAGACGGCGGTAAGATCAAAGCCATCGCCGACCACAGCATCGTCGTCGAGAGCGACAACACTGCCCGTATTCAAGAGCTGCACACTTTCATCCTGCACGCATGGCTCGAACTGGTTGAAAACCAGGATTGGACCCACTAAACCTCGCCCATCATTCACCCCAATAAACACGTGGATATAGCCAACTTACTTAACAAATTCGCCAAGCTGCGAATCGTCGTGATCGGAGACATCATGCTCGACCACTACATCATGGGCGACGCCACGCGGATCTCCCCTGAAGCGCCGGTGCCCGTTGTCTCAGTGGCACGCGACACCTACGTACCAGGCGGCGCCGCCAATGTTGCCAACAACTTTGCTGGCCTCGGCGTGCCAACCACCCTGATTGGCTCCTATACCAACGACCCCGAAAGCGTGCTGCTCAACGATGTGCTCACCCAACGCGGCATTCAACTCTCTCCCATTGGCCAAAAAGACGGAGCCACTACCATCCTGAAAACCCGCGTCGTCGTGCAGCGGCAACAGCTTTGCCGCATCGATCGGGAAGCTAAGCCAGCCGCCTACGGGCTCGACCACTTGTTAAGTAGTCCACAGTTCCTCGAACTCATCTCTGACGCTGACGCCATTCTCTTTTCGGACTATGCCAAAGGCGTGATCAATGATTCCCTGCTTAATGCAGTACGCACACATGTTGCCGGCTTACCTAGGCAACCACTACTCATTGTCGATCCTAAGCCCAAGCGTCATCTGGACCTGCATGGCATGTCACTCATGACCCCCAACCGCGCCGAAGCCCTGCAGATGGCAGGCTTTGATAGCAGCCCGGATGCCGACTTTGACGACGAAGCTGTCAGCTCCATTATTTTCAAAAAATACAACCCCGAGAAGCTCGTCATCACCCTCGGTGCCGAAGGCATGCTCCTTGGCGAGAACGGCAAAATCATCGGCCGTATTGCCACTGAGGCGCGCGAAGTGTTTGATGTTTCAGGCGCAGGCGATACCGTCATATCAGTGCTCACGGCTGGCCTCGCTGCGGGAGAATCCCTCGAAGATGCCGCACGACTTGCCAATAAAGCTGCAGGAATCGTCGTAAGCCATCTCGGAACCGCACCGATCACTGCCGAAGAATTGCTCAACGCATAATCATGCATTAGCCCTCACGCATTCGCTATCAGTCATTTCAATTTCATGTCAGATCCAATCGCAGTCCCACTTCTCGACCTCAAGCCACAATACCTTGCACTCAAGCCCGAGCTCGATGCGGCGGTGGCCGACGTCATTGCGTCCCAATATTTCATCCTTGGACCGACGGTTGAAAAGTTCGAAACGGCCTGCGCTGAGTACTGCAATACCGCGCACGCCATTGGCGTCTCCTCTGGTACCGACGCACTGATCGTTGCCATGATGGCGATGGGCATCGGCGAAGGCGATGAAGTCATCACCTCCCCGTATACGTTCTTCGGCACCGTCGGCTCGATCGTGCGCCTCGGCGCAACCCCAGTGTTTGTCGACATCGAGCCCGGCACTTTCAACATTGACGTCGCCAAGATCGCAGCCGTGATCACCAACAAAACTCGCGCGATCGCGCCGGTGCATTTGTTTGGGCAAATGGCTGATATGCGCGCCATCAATCGACTCGCGCGCGAGCACGACCTGCTGGTGATCGAAGACGCCGCACAAGCGATCGGCGCCAAGCAACACGGTCACCCCGCCTGCTCTTTCGGGCACATGGGCTGTCTGTCCTTTTTCCCCACCAAAAATCTCGGTGGATTCGGCGACGGTGGTATGGTGGCCTGTGACGACGCCGAGTACGCAGATATTATTCGCCAATTGCGCAACCACGGCATGGAGCCGAAATACTTCCATTCCCGCATCGGCGGCAACTTCCGCCTCGATGCCCTGCAAGCCGCCGTGCTCGACGTCAAACTCAAGCACCTCAACAGTTGGCACGAGCAGCGCCGCGAAAATGCCGCGCTCTATCACCAACTCAGCGAGAAAGCTGGCATCAGCCGCAACGTAGATCTACTCGACAGTGGCGACCTGCAAAACGGTATTATCCTGCCGACTGAGAAAGACGGCAACTATCACATTTACAATCAGTTCGTCATCTACTCGGATCAGCGCGACGCATTGATCGACCATCTGCGCGCCAACAACGTCGGCTGTGAGATTTACTACCCACTGGCACTGCACGAGCAAGAATGCTTCCGCCTACTGGGCTACAAACAAGGCGACTTCCCGAACTCCGAGCGCGCTGCAGCGATGAGCCTGGCCTTGCCGATCTTCCCCGATCTAGCGCCCGAGCAGATTGCCCGCGTGGTCGAAGTCATCACCGATTTCTTCGCGTAACCATTTGTAAGAGCGTATTTGACAACCATTAGTCTACTACTAGTCTAATTATATGACTACTATCAAACTCAGCGAAGCCAAAGCACATCTGGGACGCTATGCTCACAAAGCAGCTCAAGGGCAGAAATTCATTATCGCGGATCGAAATAAACCCGTCGCAGTGATCGGTCCAGCACCGCAACCCGATAGCGGCATTCGCCCGAAAATCGGCCTAATGGCCGGGCAAGCCACGATCCCGGACGATTTTGATGCCCCGCTCAAAAGTTTCGAAGGCGACTTCTACGGCGAATGAGGCATCTGCTACTCGACACCCATGTGTTCCTCTGGAGCCAGTTCGCGCCGAGCAAACTCACGCCCAAACTGGCAGAACTGTTCGCGGCGGAAGATGTGTGCTGGCATCTCAGCCAGATCTCCGTGCTTGAAATTCAGATCAAATACGACCTCGGCAAATTGGAGCTACCGGATACACCTCAAAAGTTTCTACCCAATCTGATTCGAGACTCAGGCTTGAACTTTCACACTCTCGAAAACAAAGCGATTTTTATGCTGGGTAAATTACCTCAGTTACACCGAGACCCGTTTGACCGCCTGCTCATTGCTTCCGCGCTGGTCAAAGGCTGGGAAATCGCCACAGTGGACACGATCTTCGATCAATATTCGGTGCAAATCGTGAACTAGCTTCAGATAAATTACTTTAAACTCAGCACACTCCAACTCATGTTTATAAAACGCTTCGGCCCTTATTTCACCTATCTAAAACCTGTGCGCAAGCAGTTTGCACTGGGCCTCGGCTTCGGGCTCATTTCAGCCGCGGCGTCCGGCGCCGGCCTGCCGTTTATCATTAAGTTTCTAGTGCCGCTGGTCACCAGCGACGATAAGCCGCAAGGAATGGCACTGATCCTCCTGCTCTTATCGATTCCACTCGCCTTTACACTGCGCGCACTCGGCGGATTCCTCAACGCCTACTACATGGCGTATGCCGGCATGCACGTGCTGGAGCGCCTGCGCATCATGGTATTTGAAAAGATCCAACAGCTACCGCTCGCCTTCTTCCACAAAAACAATGTCGGAGATTTGATGAGCCGCGTGATGGGCGACACTGGACAACTGCAAACTGCACTGGTTAAAGTCGTCAACAGCTTAGTCAAAGAGCCAGCCACTTTAGTGAGCGCACTCGGATTCCTGATCTACCTAACAATCAGCGAATCCGAGGTCGCGTTCATGTTGATCGCACTCGCCACCATTCCGGCCTGCGTATTACCAATTCGAGCGATTGGCTCACGTATTCTCAAAAAATCCAGACAAGCTCAACAACAAGCGGGTGAGCTCAACAACGTGCTCAACGAAAATCTATCGGCAGTGCGTGAAGTGCGCGCCTATAACCTCGAAACACGGGAGATCGATCGTTTCACCGCTGCGGTTCGCAAACTATTTAAGCTGGCCCTCAAAACAGTCAAATACGACAAGATGCTCTCACCCTTAATTGAGCTGACCACCGCATTTGCACTCTCCTTCTCTCTCTACGTCGCGGTCCAAAGAAACATCGAGCCCGAAACCATCGCAGCCATTCTCACCGCACTCTACATGTGCTACGAGCCGATCAAGAAACTCGGCGGTGTTTCCAACACCATCCGCAAAGCGCAAGCATCACTCGATCGCCTCGAATATGTATTACATACCGACGATACTGTCCCGGAAGCAGACAATCCAAAGCCGCTCACCGCTGTCACTGGAGAGATCTGTTTTAACACCGTAACGTTCGCTTACGATAACGAAGTCGCCCTCAACAACGTCAACGCCAAAATCGAGCCCAATCAAGCCATCGCCCTAGTCGGGCCAAGCGGTGCCGGCAAAACCACTTTCGCCAACCTCGTGCCGCGCTTTTACGACGTGATCGAAGGCTCCGTCACACTGGATGGCATCGATATACGCGAACTCAGCAAGGCGGACCTACGCTCACAAATCGCACTTGTCTCACAAGAGTCCCTGCTGTTTAGCGATACCATCGCCAACAACATTCGCCTCAGTAAAGTAGACGCCACACTTGACGAGGTCAAAGAAGCCGCCCGCATGGCACATGCCCACGACTTTATCGAAGCCTTCGAAGACGGCTACGAAACCCTGGTTGGCGAACGCGGCTCACGCCTCTCTGG
>JABJQI010000180.1 GCA_018663485.1 Opitutia bacterium | reverse complement strand
TTGCTGCCCGAAGAAGTCGAAAAACTGCGCCGCTACATGAACGACAGCAACGGACGCATGATCACGCTGATCGACCCAGCACGTCGCCACGGAATGGATGAACTGTTCTTCGATTGGGGCGTGCTGGTCGAGGACACCGCCGTAATCGACACTGGTACGGATTTTCGCGCCCAAGGCGGTGACTTGATCATACGCCGCTTCGCCGAGCACCCCATCACGCAGCTGCTCATAGACTATCAAATTACCACACTCTTTGGTCAACCTCGCTCCGTGCGCGTCGATCCAACATCTGCCAATGACAGCCGCCTACAGGTATATCAACTCATCGGCACCTCTGATCAGAGTTGGGCCGAGCGAGACTACCGCACACAGAACCCAGCGGCATTTAATCCCAAACGAGACCAAAAAGGCCCAGTCAGTATCGCGACCGTATCCTCTCGTAATTCAGGAACCGAGCTCGGCATTACAATTCCAGGTGGCCGTATGGTCGTTTTCGGCAACTCCGACTTCATCGCAAATAACCGCCTGCGCGCCTTCGGAAACCACACCTTATTGATCAATTCGATCAACTGGTCACTCGACCGCACCAGTCTACTGAACATTCCGACACGCCGACTAGAAAGCTATCAAATCGTAATGAGCGAAAGCGACTTGCAGCGCATGCTCACCTACTTTGCTGGCATTCCCGCCATCACTGCTGCTTTCGGACTCCTCGTATTTTTCATTCGACGCCACTAAATCTGATGCGATTCAAATTCACAATTTTTCTACTCACCCTCAATGTCATTACCTTTGGGCTGATCTTATCACTCAATAAAAAGACCGAACAAGCCAATTCACGAAGCGGAGGACTTTCCGCAATGATCGGCCGCGAAGTCATCGAAGCCGACCGCATCGAACTCAACGGTAAAGGTCTCGATACACCACGCATTCTTGAACATGATGGCTCATCTTGGAAAATAACTGCGCCGATGCAATGGCCTGCAAACTACTTTGCGATTAACCGTATGCTCAACCAGCTACAGTTTCTCGAAGAAGACGCATCCTTCTCAGTCGCCGAAATTAAACAAACTGGCCAGACCCTGGCTGACTACGGCCTCGAGGAGCCCCAGCTACACCTCACAATCTCCCATGAAGACGAATCCATCGAACTGAGCGTCGGCACAGCTACGGAAATCGGCAACAATTTCTACTTACTCGGCCCCAGCAAGAAAGACGTCTTTGTCGTCAGCAGCCAAGTGATTGAAAGCCTACTGGTCGATCTCGGCGATCTCCGCAATCGCGAGATCTTTAACATTCCCGTCTTTGAAATCGACGCACTCAGCCTACAGATTCGCGCACCAGAGGCAGTCAGCAATGCCGATTTCAGAGTTCGCGTCGCGCGGACCAATAACGGCTGGATCTTTGAAGCCCCCCTCACCGCCGAGGCCGATGCCACTCAAGTTGCCAACACTATCAATACCCTCACGGCTGCCAAAGTCATCGAATTTAAGGAGCAGGTAGCGAGCGATCCTATTCTGCAGGGCTTAGAAAACCCAACAATGCGCGTTACATTGCACGGCAACAAACGTCAACAAACACTTCTTATCGGCAATCAGGTACCCACGCCAAGGATCGAGGGACTCTCCGCTTATTTTGCGCGAATCGAAGACAACCCGACAGTGTTCACCGTCGCGGCTACACCCTTCGACAAGCTTCGCGAAGCTCAAGAAGGACTACGCGAACGTAGCTTTATGAGTTTCGACTCGGCGGCACTTACTTCAATTGAACTTTCCGAAGGCGATCTCCAGATCCGCCTTCAAAAACTTGAAACCGGTGGCTGGCAAGTGATCGAAAGTACTGCCGAGTCCGACATCCAGCCACGTCACGCCGACCCCGCGATAATTACTAAATTAATCGACGATTTAAAAAACCTACGCGCCAGCAGTTTCGCAGTCGACTCGCCGACTCCGACCGACCTTGACCGCCTCGGCTTCAACACCCCACGACGACACGTCAAACTGTCACTCGGCGACGAGCAGACCACTCTTCAGTTCGCGCATCCGGAAAGCGAAAACGAAAAACTCTACGCCCGCAGCGATAAAGCAGAATATATCTACACCGTCGATCGTCGACCCACGCTGCAAAGCATACCGCTCAATGCCGCCTACTACCGCAAGCGCACACTAGAGACCTTGCCTGAAGCCGCTAAAATCAAAAGTATTCAACTTGAAAATCTATTGACTGGCCAAGTCATTTTCACGCACACACACAAGGGCCAAGACCTAATTTGGTTAAACGCGCTCAGCGATACCGATGAGGCACAACGAGAAGCGATCCTTATTTTGCTAGAAGCCATTCGGCAATTTAAAGTAAAAACGTATTTGGTCGATGAATACCAAGAGGCCTATTCACTCGACAGCGAGACGACACGACCATGGCTCTATCGACTCAGCGCAGAGATTCTACTCCCTGGTGACGAAACAGACCGCAGCGACACACGCAGCTACGTATTTGCTAAGCGCTTCTCAGGAACCGTCCAAGTCGGTGCATCAAGTCTGCACAATGTAATTTTCGAGGTCCCACAAATTACTCTTGATGCGCTCTACACTCTAACTGATGACATGCGGCCTCCTCCCGAAGCTTTAAACCAACCGATCCCTGATCAAGCGTCGATTACCCCTGTACCCGAGCCCATCAGCCCATTCGGCTCCACTTCGGCACCATAATTGATTTCGAACAGATCGTTATGTGGGGGAAAATTAGAGCAAAAGGATTTCTATTCATAGAACCCTGCCTCGACCTATTGCTGCTAATATTGTTTTCAGCACAAGCCTTTGTTGCCGGCTGCCTTTGGATTTACGGCTATGTGCCTATCCCCACACAATGGCTAAATGATACGCTCTTAGAGCAAAAAATCGACGGCTTCTACATCCAAGCAGAAAGCTTCCGACTAAAGCTAAATGGTGAAATCGAATTAACGAAGCTGCAAGTCTATCACAGCGAGATGAGCGATCCGATAGTGACGGCCGACAGTACCACAATTCAATACACTCTGGGTAATGAAGGCGCCTATCGATTCAATCCAATTGCGATCGCCCTCTCTAATGGGACCCTACAAATGCCAGCGATTTACTCGCCTGACGGCAATCGTACCACAATACTTGAGCGTGTCACTTTTCACATCAACCTCAGCGAAGGCATAGTGCGAGTTGATTCATTTGCTGCTCAGCACGCAGACATTCGCCTGCGCGGTTCCATTGACTGGCCTCTCAAAACTGTCAGCAGCACTGAAAAGCCTACGATTGAACGATTCTACAAACTCATTGCCGTCTTCCTTAAAGAAAAAGAACACTTTTCAGCCTTCATACAACCGACTTTAGAATTCGCCTTAAGCGCACGGGACGACGACTCGCTGGACCTGTCGATTCACTTGTCATGCGAACACTTAGAGCATACCTACGCGACCGGGACGGACTTCAACTTTCAGACTAAATTGAAATTACAAAATGAGGTAATCACACCTTTGGTTCCGCTAATGCTTCAGGCGAAAAAAATCGACGTCCCTAAGTTCAACTTTGCGGCCGAGCAAATAACCGCACACGTCGCCACCGACCAATGGACAGGCCTAATGAATGGCATCTGGCCCGAATTTGCCATCAGCGCACAATCAGCTAGCACACATGGGATCGAGCTAGAGTGCTCCCAAGCCATCATTTCTCCAGCGAACTACCCAGAACTACAATTCACCGGCTCTACCAATGGACTCAAAGGTGCTGTCGCATTCAAAGGGAAGCTCAACAGTGCTACTAAAAGTGGCCAGATACACGCCGACGGCAGCATTGATATATTCACATTTTTACCAGCATCCGCACTCACAAAGCTGCCGACACTCGAATTTGGATCGACGCCACACTACAGCCTCGCAGTCACTCTCGACGACGGTCTTAAGCTGAATAGCGCTACCTTCAGCATCGATGTAAATGACATCACTGCTAACGGGCTGACATTCGATAGTATTCACGCTGCAGGTAGCTATCAGGATGACCTTTTCAAGCTAGACAACATGCTCATTGAACGCGGCAAACAATGGATTGATGCGACCTTCAGCCGGGACAACACATCCAATGACTTTAGAATAACTCTACTTGGCTCTGCGCTCCCCGAACAATACAGCCCACTGCTCCCGAAATGGTGGTCTAAAATATTCAAAGACATCGACTTTAGCCAAGCGACATATAGTTACGGGGACTTCATTATTTATGGCTGCAGCGATCCTACCCCTGAGGTATTCTTCTACGGCCATGCGGTAGCCCACCACACAGCCTACCGTGGCGCGCTGATCGACCAAGGCGAATTGATCGTTCGAGGTCGCGGCAAGTACGTCGAACTGCACAACATCAACGCTGCAACCGGCGACGGTTGGGTGAAAGGCAATATCAGCTTCACCTCTGGGAAAACCCCTGACAATGGCCCGCTCTCGGTTCGCTACCACCTCGATTCATTGATGCCCCTCGACATCGCCTCGAAAATATTCGGCGGTACGATTGCCGCTATCATCAGTGATTTCGAAGTCACCAAACTACCCCGAGTCAAACTCGACGGAGTCACATTCAACGATGCCTATCCTCAATACGCAGACAAAGATACCTTCCACCTAGACGCTGACATACGCACGCCGATTACCTTCAGAAAGACACCACTCGACCACCTAAAATTCAAGCTCCACAGCCGCAAAAAAGCGATCTACCTTAGAGATCTAGAATTCGGATATGCCGACGGGAATGGCACCGCGCGGGTCGACATCGAAAACACTCCCAACGACGGCAACCAATTGCGTATCAAGCTAAACCTCCGTGATGCTAATCAAGCAAAGGCCATTGAAAACCTACCAATTTTCGACGGTATTGAAACTCACCTAACACAGACCCAATCTGAAGCAGACGAAGCATCCCGCAGTGATGGAAAACTGGACTTGAATCTACACGCTCAAGGCCCATTGGATAATTTGTATGCATTTAACGGACACGGAGACTTCGCAACTACCAACGAACAACTCGGATCGATTCAACTGCTTGGACCGCTATCCAACTTGCTAAAAAACACACGCCTCAGTTTCACCTCATTCAGCCTCGACCAAATGACTGCCCAATTCACAATTGAACAAGAAATGGTCAACTTCTCTGAATTGATTATCGAAGGCCCTCGCACCAAGATTTGGTCGCAGGGCACAATGCATATTCCAGATCAAGCACTCAACATGGATGTACACGTCAGGCTGCTTGAAAACATAGGCAAGCCAGGATCCACTATAAACACCTTCCGTAAACTGATCTCCTCACCTCTGCCGAACCTACTATTGTTTGACCTCAAAGGATCCATACACGATCAGAAAATCCGCTTAAGCTACGATCCGCGAAACTTCATTCCGGGACTCAAACAAAATTGACGCTAAGACAGCGTATCGAGTAACGCGCGACTCGCGGCCAAACCAGATAGCGCAGCCCCTTCTACCCTAGGCCCACCAAACCCATCTCCCGCAAGCAACAAACTCAAGTCCGAGTTATGGAAATACGCATCTGGATACGGGTTTAATGGCAATGTAAAGCCCCATCGGTGGCAGGAATACTCGAGGACTGAGGACTGCAAATAGGCTGAAGCTGCTTCAAGCATTAGAACACCGCGCACATCGTCCGCCGAGTCCCAATGCTCCTCTGCAAAATCGGCACTCGCATGAATCGTCACTGCGGGCACATCCATAGAAATGCCCTTCTGTTGATTGTCCGCAATCCAAGTGATTGGAGACTCATCAACTGGGCATGCTCCGTGATTTGCCAATCCACTGGGCCCATCTAAGATCGCCAATGTCGCCAACCCAAGGTCATAACGCACGGCACGCAACGCGGCCAAGTCTAGCCCAGCATAATCGACTGAACTCGTATCTAATAACGTCAGCGCTTGCGGAACAGGCGCAGTGACAACTAAATAGCGGCACCGGTAAACCTCCCCGGTCGCAGTCCGCACCTCCCATGTATTCTCAGTCCGCAGCACTTTGACCGCGGCCTGTGAGCGATGCACTTTTATAGACTCGCACAAATGCTTGGCCACATCAGTCATACCAGACCGACCACAATAACGTGGGTAACCAGCAGCATTCGAATCGGATGGAGCATGGCGAAACCACTCCTGAATCACGCCAGCTTTTAGCCATTCATCTACATAGCGCTGAAAGCATGGTTCGCGCACCGTGAAAAACTGTGCACCATGATCCAAACGACCACCGCCCATGCGCCGAGTCGCCATACGTCCGCCCACTCCTCGACCTTTATCAAGCACACGCACTGAGACTCCAGCACGTTGTAATTCCGTAGCACACAAAAGGCCAGAGATCCCGGCACCAATCACTAATACATCAATCATATCTATATGAGTTTTCGACCTAAAACTGCTTAGCTATGCAGGCATCGAGGCAACTCTTTATATCCGTAAAATCCCATTCGAAGCCACGATCCAACAATACCTCCGGAAGCACTCCGACATCAGAGCACAGCACTTCGGTTCCCATCTTCCCAAACAGGGCTTTGACGGCTAACGCCGGCATCGGTAAAAATGTGGGGCGCTTTAACGCTGCGCCTAAACTCTGAGTGAATAGACGATTCGTCAAAGGCTGTGGAGAGACCACATTCAGCGGCCCCTGGATCGATGTGTCTTCAACCGCCAACAACAATATTCGCACTGCATCTGGCAAGCTCACCCAGCTCATGTGCTGGCTACCGCCGCCAATCACCCCACCGAGGCCCAGCTTAAACGCAGGTAACATTTTTGTGAGCGCACCGCCTTGCGAGCTAAGTATCATGCCGATTCGTGCTGACACTGAGCGAATCCCAGCATCTTTCAACGGCTGTGTCACACCCTCCCATAGCTCACAGACATGCGCAAGGAATCCGTCTCCCAAAGGCGAGCCCTCAGTCACGCCAACACCGCATTGATGCCCATAATAATTAATCCCCGATGCAGTAATATAATCTGGTCGAGTTGGCTCTTTCAATAGCGCGCTTACTAATAGCTGCGCTCCGCCAATTCGACTCTTCAATATCCGAGCCTTAGTGACATCAGTCCAACGCTGTGCAACTGGTTCGCCAGCGAGATGCACCACCACGTCGACACCTGCCATCGCACCGGCATCGATCGTGCCTGCGTCCACATCCCATTGCACATCAGCAGTCGTACCACGCGAAAGCCTTCGCACTGAGTGGCCCTTTGCCTCAAGGGCGATACACAATGCCTGACCGAGCATGCCTGTTGCGCCAGAAACTAATACCGTTTTAGTATGCTTATTCATGCTTTAAATTTTGCCAATGCGCTCAACGCGCGCGCACGCCCGGTTTGATGATCGATGATTGGGGAAGGATAGTCATCTGCACCACTCACTTCAAGTAATCCAGCAGGTGCCTTCCATGGTTCATGTATATACTTTGTTGGCAATTTTTCCAACTCTGGCACGTACCGCTTCACGTACGCACCATCTGGATCAAACTTCTGCCCCTGTATGATGGGGTTAAAGATACGAAAATAAGGTGCTGCATCAGCACCACAACCGCCACTCCACTGCCATCCGAGCGTGTTACTTGCAAGGTCAGCATCCACCAAAGTATCCCAAAACCAACGAGCACCATCCTGCCAATCCTGCAATAAATGCTTCACCAACAAGGAAGATACAATCATCCGCACACGATTATGCATCCAACCAGTTTGCCACAATTGACGCATTCCAGCATCCACAATCGGATAGCCCGTTTGCCCTGTCTGCCAGCGCTTCAGAGTCACTGTGTCCGTCTCCCATGGGAACGACTCATACTCAAGTCGCAACGGACGATTCGGCGTATCCGGAAAATGATACAACACATTGTAGGCAAACTCGCGCCAGTAGATCTCTTTTAGATAAACCTTCGGCCCCTCTGACGTCTCATCACATTGCGCACCCACCGCCGCGACGATTTGCCTTGGCCCAATCAAGCCCCAGCGTAAATATGGCGCTAGGCTTGAAGTACCCTCGAAGTCTGGACGATCTCGATTCACATGGTAGTCATCAATTGGCCCCTGCACAAACGTCGCCAATCGTTGATGTGCCCCAGCTTCACTCACACACCAGCGCCTAGCCATCCCCGCGGACCAATGGACCTCTGGCAATAAGCATAACTCCTGCAACGCAACAGAGGTCGGCCATTTTGCAGGGCTCTGTAATCGATCTAAAGCTGGATCGACAGGCGCTTCCACCGCCCTCGCGTGAACTTTCTTCCAATAGGGCGTATATACTTTATAGGGCTGCCCCGCCCCCGTCGCCACGGTATGCGGCTCGTTCAGCAGGCAACTGTTAAAACTCTCCACCGTAATTCCATCGTCACGCAGCGAACGCTTGACGTCCATATCAACCGCACGGTGCGCACCCTCATAGCGACGGTTCCAGATCACCTGCGTCGCTCCCGTCTCTTCAACCAGCTGACGTAACACGTTCAAGCTATTCCCTTGGCGAAGTATTAACTTCGAGCCATGCTCCGCTAGGCGCGAACTCAAGCTGTGTAGCGCATGGTGCAGCCACCATTTCGACGCGCCACCTGGAGGCCAGCCAGCATCCTCTTCGGGCGACCAAATAAAAACCGGAATCACATCAGCGCCCGCTTCAATCGCTGCTACCAAAGCAGAATTGTCGTCCAGGCGTAGATCGTTTCGAAACCATAGAAGTGTGGTAGACATTATACAAGAACGGCAATGTGGCCTAAAACTTACACACCTAGCCCAATATTTGAATTGTCCGCAAGCTTTCCACGCTCGCCTCTTGATTCTAGCAAAAAACTAATCAATATCCCAGCTATGGATACAACCACCGCTATACACCAACGCCGTTCTATTAAACACTTCGACCCCGATCACATGATGACCGAGGTCGAGATTCAAGAACTGCTCGAGCTCGCACTACTCTCGCCGACTTCCTTTAACATGCAAAACTGGCGCTTTGTCGTAGTGACCGACCACGCCAAGAAAGCAGCGCTCCGAGCGGCAGCCTGGAACCAAGCTCAAGTCAGTGAAGCATCGATTCTTATCGTCCTCTGTGCGAATCTACATTCCTTCGAAAATGGGGGCCGCTATTGGGTCCACGCACCAGAGCCGGTACAGGAGATGCTGGTGCCAATGATTGAGCCTTTTTACAAGGGCAACCCATCCCTACAACGCGACGAAGCGATGCGCTCGACCGGCATCGCGGCACAGACTCTCATGCTAACTGCCAAGTCGATGGGCTACGACTCCTGCCCAATGATAGGCTTCGATCCGGTTAAAGTTGCCGAAATCATCAATCTTCCTGAGCATCATATTATCGGCTTGATGCTGCCAGTCGGTAAAGCGCTGAAAGACGCGAATACACGTGGTGGCCAACTTAAATACGACGAAGTAGTATTTAAGAATGGATTTAAAAGTTCAGAAGCATCGACCTGACCACGCTACCAATAAAAAAGCCGCACTCCAATTGGTGTGCGGCTTTTTCGAATTCTAAACGCGCCCTGCCTAATCTTCTGCACGCACGCGGGCGTCTGCCTCGATCGCAGATAGCACACGCTGCATCTCCACGGCAGCCTCGACCTTCACCTTGATCAAGTCTTCTGGATCAAGCACATCGCTGCGACCGAATACGTAGAACTTAATTTTCGGCTCAGTGCCAGATCCACGAACGGCAACGCTGTAACCATTACTCAACTCAAGGAAGTAGAAGTCCTGCGGTGGGATCTTATCGCCGTCGGCATCAATAATCTCGTCTTTACCGAAATCGGTAAAGCCAGACACCGACATATCGCCAAATGCCTTCGGCGCATCGTTGCGATAAGACTCTAGGATGTTCTTAATCTTCTGACTACCAGCAGCGCCTTCGTAGTAGATGTTAATCGTCTTCTCTTCGTAGTATCCGTGCTGTAAATACAAGGAATCAAGAAACTCAGGGAAAGTCATTTCCTGCGCTTTCAAATAGGCAGCGACTTCACAGAACATCACTACCGCTGCATTGGCATCTTTATCGCGCACTTTGTCGCTCGCCAGATAGCCATAGCTCTCTTCACCACCGAACACGAAATAAGTCGAATAATCGAGAAGCAGATCCGCACGTGTCCAAATATCACACGCGTCGTAATCAACGGCCGTGCCTTCTTCTTCCATCAACTTTGCTTTCATCTGCGCTTCATAGCCGGCCAACTTCGCACCGATCCACTTGAACCCAGTCAATGTATTGATCGTCTTTAGGCCATGCCAATCCGCAACAGCTTCCTGCATCGGACTGGTTACAAAGGTCTTAATCAAGACAGTATTATCACCGCCGTCTTCAGGAATAATTTCAGCATCCTTAAGTACTGAAATTCGATATTCGGCCAGGATTGTACCGATTTGGTTGCCAGTCAGCAACACCATCTCACCGCTACGATCGCGCACGGCCACCCCCATGCGGTCGGCATCTGGGTCAGTTGCCAACACCACATCCGCAGCCACTTCGTTGGCCTTCGCAATCGCCATTGCGAGCGCCTCGGCATTTTCTGGGTTGGGCGATTTAACCGTTGGAAAGCGCGGATCTTGCACCATTTGCTCAGGCACTTCGATCACTTCAACTCCGAGTTCTTTCAAAGCAGGCACCGAACTGATCGCGCCAGTGCCATGAATGGGCGAGAATACAATTCGAGGTGCCTGTTTCTCCATCACTTCAGAATCAATTACCATCTCTTTAAGCACGTCTTGGTAGGCCGCATCATCTTTGGCACCAAGCGAAATGACTGGCGCAAGGTCAATATCGAGAAAAGCAGGCACCTCCGACAGTTCCACCAAATTGACCAAGTCCACAATACCTTCGGCATGCGGAGAGACCACTTGTGCGCCATCATCAAAATATACCTTGAAGCCGTTGTCATGCGAAGGATTGTGGCTAGCGGTAATGACCGCCCCGCAGGTTGCCTTATTTTGCCGCACCGCGAAGCTCAGTTGTGGCGTAGAACGTGGCCCTTCAAAAATCAATGCTTGCCCACCCATCTTGGACCATGTCGATGCCGCGAGCTCACAAAAGTGGCGTGAAAAGTGACGTACGTCATGCGCAATCACGAAGCGTGGCAAATCGTAGCTGCCTGTCTCTTTGAGGTAATTCTCGACATAGCGAAACAGCCCGATCGTCGCGCGCACCAGATTAAAGTCATTCAATACATTCGAGCCAACTGCAGCATGCTCGGGCGAATCCATCTCTGAGAGCTCACCTGCCTCTGCCGCCGCAGCGACACGACCAATCGTGCGCCCGCGAATGCCACCGGTACCAAAGGCTAGATTCTGATAGAATCGATCATTCAACTCGTCCCACTCGCCGTTTTCGACCAGCTCAACGATACTCGCGCCAGCCCAGTCAGGCAGAAAGTCGGCACCCGCCCACTTCTTTAAATTCACGACAGTGCTTTCAAGCAGAGAGCCAGCGGCTCCTGCGGCTTCGATTTGTTCAATAATGCTCATTGTATTTCGATAATAATATGAATGATTGCTGTACTAAATAATGAATTACTCGATGATCAGACCTTCAACGATCGCCGGCTTATTCGCGAGCGCGGCCCATTCCGCGACAAAGTCGGCTTCATCCGCGGCAAATAAGTGGCAGATCTCAAACCAGGTGCTCGGCACGCCAGTCTCATCCGTCTCGATTTCTTCGCCCGCAGCTCTCAGCCAACGGGCAAACATTCGCAGCTGGTCTTGCTTGGAGCTCTGGGGTGAATCGACGCCCTCAGCATTTTTCACGGGGCTGAAATCGTCAGCACGTGCTGCTTCAATAATGACTGGGTTCTTAGCCAAAGGCAACGCGTCGAAAACAAACATCTCAAACTTCACTCCATTCGCGGCATCCGGATGCACCATGTTCCCATCTGCATCAATAGATGGAATCTTCTTATCCGCGCGGTGAAACGGCAGCTGCAAATCCGATGTGGTGCTGCCAGCACGCGCAATAAATGCACGGTCGAAAATATGGATCGCAACACTGCCACCATTAAAGCGAATCGAGCCATCCGCATTGGTTTCTTCCTGCATCGAATTCGGCATATCACTGTACTCAACAACCAGTGCGGAATCATTCTGCATACAAAAGTGCCCGACCTTTTCGAGCGCATAGGCTTTCGGCACCATTTTACTCGATAGCTCCGACTGCCCCAATACGTGAAATCCAAAAAAAGCGGGGTCGATGCATTGAATAATTGGATTATCCACCTGAAAATAGCTCACGCAATCGACGCCCAGCTCCTCCATCTGAGCGACCGCGCCACTACGCACCAACGCACGCAGCGAGCCTCCATGACCATCTGGCGTCATCGCGATCTTCGATTTCTCAGCGAGCAGGATCTTGCCCTCATAATCAACCGCCGGTACCAGTCCCTGCACAATGAAATGAACCGAATCTGCGTTGATCCCAAAATAATCGGACTCCTTAAACGCAGCCACCGTGGCATCGTTGTTGATCTCACTAGTGAGAATAAACCAAGGAATCGTCACACCGAAACGCTCGCCTGAACGCGCAATCTTTTCCGCGAACACTTGAAACAGAGTTTTCTGTGACACCGGCGTCACTGGGTAGGTGCCCTTGGGCCCATCGTAGCCGAGGCGCGTACCCTGCCCGCCGGCCACCGTAAAGGCAGCCACCCGACCTGCGGCAATCGCAGCCGAACCCGCCTCGACTGCGGCGTCCCACTGCCCTTGGTCGCCTCCATTTGCAGGTAGCGCAGTGTAAGGCGCTGGCGTCAAACCATCCAAATTAACCGAGCTCGTGTGCTCACCGTTAACGTGTTCAGCCACCAGCAAATCCACTTCCGCGAGGTCAATCGACGCCGCCTGCGCAAGCAATTGCGCCTGCCCATCGGCATCTAGTTCGTCGAAATAGCGGAAGACCTGGCCTTGGCCAGCCCTTTGAAATGCTTGAATGAGAGATGCGGTCGATTCGGAATGATTCATAACTAAAGCCAAAATTGACTAAAGTGCTGCATCGAAAAAGCAAACCTCTATGCGCCGAGTGTGTAAAATCAAAGTTAAACCCTTATAGGGCCTGAGCCACAGTACCAGTCAAGGCTCCTCAGAAAAACGAAATAGCAATTCATCGGGACGTGCGTATCCAAGCCGTTCGCGCACCACACGCTCCAAAAACTCTGGGTCTTCCAGCATTCGCGCCAAATACATCTCCTTTTGCTCAAACTCTTTTCGAGCTTGTGTGAGCTTCGCCTCAATTCTAAGTTCACGAACTCTGAAATTCTTATACTCTCGATAGGTCTGCACCATAAGACTGCTAAAGAAGACGATCAATGCCAACAGCACTCCCATCATCATGAGTAGGATTACGCGTTCTTTTCGCTGTGAAGAATTCGGCATTGGACTCAATACTGAAGGTCATTTTATTAATATTGGAAAGGGAAAACTCAGCTTCGCATAGAAGATTCCACCACATATGTATCAGGATTATTTTGGCTTTTCGGAAATGCCCTTTCACATCACGCCTAATCCGCATTTCCTATTTCTCAGCCCGACCCACGAAGAGGCACTGCAGCACCTTCGCTACGGCATTGAGGATAAAAAGGGCTTTATCGTCCTCACTGGAGAAGTCGGTTGCGGCAAAACCACGCTGTGCCGCAAGCTTCTCGAAGAGCTAGAAGCCAATGAAATGTGCGATACCGCGCTACTATTGAACCCCAGTATCTCAGAAACACAACTCCTCAAAGGTATCATGAAAGAGCTCGGCGAAGAGTCGAAAGCCCGCTCAAAAAGCGACCTACTCGATAAGATGAATGACGTTCTACTCGAGCGCATCGACCAAGGCCGCGACATCGTGTTGATCATCGACGAGGCACAAAATCTGTCCTTCGAAGTAATGGAGATGCTTCGGATGCTCTCTAATCTCGAAACCTACGATCAAAAGTTGTTGCAGATCATCCTGATGGGGCAACCCGAGCTGAACATCAAACTCAAAGAAGAACGCCTGCGCCAGTTTCGCCAGCGTGTGCTCGTCCACTACGACCTTCAACCACTCAACGCCGCCGAGGTGCAGCTCTACATCCTTCATCGCCTCAGCCTCGCAGGCAGCAACGGACAACCAAAATTCACCCCGCGTGCGATCAAGAAAATTGCCAAAGGCAGTCTAGGTATCCCTCGCATGATCAACAATATTTGCGACAAGGCGCTCCTCGCGTCCTTCATTCGCAATGGCACCGATGTCAATTGGTGGGATGCCCGCAAGGCCCTCAAAGACATCAACCGATTACACAAGTAGTCTCCCTAATTACTACCACTCTCACTCGCCACAGGCGACACTCACCTATGTCTTTAATTAACCAAGCCCTCCGCAAGGCTCAGAACCAGCGCACGCCTACCCACGCGACCACAGGCGGCGAGCAAGCCAGCGCCCCACGCCCGCATTATCCCACCAACAGCAACCAGCCAGGACTCCTCATCGGCCTCGTCGCTGGCATCGCCCTCCTCATCGGCCTCGTCGCAGGACTCACCATTGTCGTCCTCCGTAAAGACCCCGCACCAGTCGCCCAACAAGCCGTAACACTTCCTGCTCCAGCAAAGCAGATAGCCCCAGCAAAACCAGCAATTCAACCGCTTGCCGCACCGACTCCCGCACCGACTCAGCCACTCGAGCAAGACAGCCCCAGCGTGCTCAATGACCTACGTCTAGCGCGCGTGGCTGCCGAAGCGAAAGCCGCCGCCGATGCGACCTCCGCCAAACAAGTAGAAGCCGCGAAGCAACTCGCCGCAACCAAAGCAGCAGCCAAACCGAGCCAAGATATTATTCAATGGCTGGGTAAATCGAAAATCTCCGGCGTGCGGCTCTCGACCAGTGGCAACAAAGTGATCCTCAACAACAAAGCCTATTCAGTCGGCGAAACCGTCAACCTCGGACTCGGCCTCAAAGTTTTAATCATTCAGGAAAAGCGCATCCTGTTCATCGATCCCAACGGCAAGAAATACCTGAAGCAGTTATAAGGAGTGTGGCCGACTCGCCCACATTAGGCAACGACGAGGGCGAGTCGCCCTCGCTCCAATTCAAAATGCATGCGAACAGCTAAGTGCGTTTTTCGCAGCAGCGCTTCACACACCCTGGTATTCCCGCGGAGAATCGACTACGCAGCCGCAGGCGAAGACCACACCCAGATCACTTTCTGGGTTCGACTAACTCGCACGCAAGTGTGTCACCATGCGCAGCCTGGTATTCCCGCTGGGAATCGAACCCAGATCGACTATTTAGGAAACAGTTGTTCTATCCATTGAACTACGGGAACGAGAATCAGATGCGCCGAACCTAGGCTCCTCGAACAAACGATCAAGCTCAGAGATAGATAAAGCTTAGACTTGGCAAACTGGTGAACATTCGCACAGTCAAACGCAATGACACCAGAAGATGCACTGCAAAAGTATTTCGGCATGCCCACTTTTAGGGAACCGCAAGGCGATATTATACGCGCGGTGCTGGAGGGGAAAGATACGCTCGTCGTGATGCCAACCGGCGGCGGCAAGAGCCTCTGCTTCCAGTTGCCAGCGCTGCTGTTACCTGGCGTTACCTTAGTCGTCTCGCCATTGATCGCACTGATGAAAGATCAGGTCGATGCACTGCAAGCTCGGGGTCTACCGGCTGGCTTACTGAATAGCTCACAAACTCTGGAGCAACAACGGGAAACACTGGATGGCATCCGCAATCGCACACTGAAACTCGTTTACGTGGCCCCGGAGCGCTTTCGCTCACAATCATTTCTCAATGCACTATCGAAACATGCGATCAGCCTGTTCGCGATCGATGAAGCACACTGCCTCTCGCAGTGGGGGCACGACTTCCGCCCCGACTACATGCGCCTCGGCGAAGCGCGCAAAGCCATCGGCAATCCGCCGTGCATTGCATTGACCGCGACGGCGACGCCGGATGTGCAGCTCGACATCAAGAAGAGCCTCGAAATGGAGGATGCCGCCGAGTTTGTCGCAGGATTTGCCCGCGACAACTTGAGCTTCAGAGTGCGTCAGACCAATTCTGACAACGATAAGATACAAGCGCTACAGGCACTGATCAAGCAACACACCACTGGTATCATTTATTGCGCAACGCGTAAATCGGTCGATGCTGTGGCGGGTAAAATCGCGCATTTAACCAGCTCTGTAATACGTTACCACGGCGGCCTCTCCGATCGCGACCGCACTGCCGCACAGGAAAGCTTCATGACCGGCGGCGCCAATATCGTGGTCGCCACCAATGCCTTCGGTATGGGCATCGACCGCTCCGACATCCGCTTCGTCTGCCACTACGAAATGCCCGGCAGCGTCGAGGCCTACTACCAGGAAGGCGGACGCGCCGGACGCGACGGCAAGCCCTCCGTGTGTGAAATGCTTTTTTCCTATGCGGACAAGCGCGTGCAAGACTTTTTCATCGACGGCGCCAATCCCGGCAAAGCACTGATCGCCGAAATCTTTGACCTACTCTGCGCGGAAAGTGACGCGCAGCACGAAGTGCGACTACCCGTGGACGATCTCTGCGACCGCGTCGGCCGCAAGGTCAATCCCATGGCAGTCAGCACCGCCATCTCGGTATTGGCTCGGCAAGGCTGGATCGAACGCTTCGACATACCCGGCAAACGCCTGAAGGGCACGCGCATCAAGCAACTCGGGCAAAGTGGCAACAGCTTACCGATTGATGGCCAAGCGCTGGCTCTTAAAGCGGCTCGCGACGAAGAGCGCCTCAAAACCGTGATCAGTTTTTCGTATGCGCAAAGCTGCCGCCAAAAATGGATCCTCGACTACTTCGGCGAACGCAACGGCGCAGACTGTAAGCGCTGCGACAATTGCAAACAGGCCAAGAATCGCGCCGCCCGCGAGCCGAGCAAAGACGAATTCACGCTCGTACAAAAAGCCCTCAGCGGCGTGGCACGCATGAGTCGTCACCTCGGCGCCGATGAGTGGGCGCCACGTTTCGGCAAACGAAAGATCATCCAATGCCTGCTCGGCAGCCAAAGCTCAGCGATCCGCGACATTGGCCTCGACGAACTATCCACACACGGCATACTTAAGAGTGAAGGCAGCGCCTACGTTGATGCGCTGTTCAAATGCCTTGAACGCGCCGGCCTGGTGCAGACTGTCATTGAGGGGAACTATCCGTTGCTGCAATTAATGCCCACAGGTGCACGTGTTATGCGTGGCGCAGAACGTATCGACCTTGAACTACCCGAACGCACCGCCGGAGCGCTTAGGCATAAAAGCGGCAACTCAACCACTCACGCCAATCGCAAAGGCAGCGAATTGGGAGGCATAATGGATCGCCGTCTGTATGGGCTGTTGGTTGGGCATCGTGCCAAGATGGCTGCTAAAACCGGCAAACCTGCATTTACTGTATTCCCAAATTCGGTGCTCGTTGAGCTCGCCAATCAGAAACCTCAAACCGAACAAGAGGCCCTCAATATCAAAGGAATTGGGCCCGCTAAATTGAAATCCGTACTGCCAGAGTTCTTGGAAGTCATCCAAATAAACACTTAAAGCATTGACAAACAATAACTTACTGAAGTAATTAAGCAGCCGACAAGGGCGAAAATTTTACTTGCACCTGCGACTGGAACACCTACTTTCCTTCGCTTTATGAGCACAGACACTAAGAAACTCAATCGCTCTCGCAATCCGATGGACTTCACGTTCAACGATGTAGAGCAACTATCCCGCTTCGTCACCGAAACGGGCAAGATCCTTCCTCGTAAAGACACAGGCCTTTCCGCTAAACATCAGCGTCGCATTACGAAACTCATCAAGCAGGGTCGTAACATGCTGACAATGCAGTAAGCTGCGTCACGAATATAGGACTTTCCAATCCTTCCTCTTTAGGGGAAGGATTTTTTATATCTACAGCTCCAATTTCATATGGATCACAGCAACAAAATCCTCAAGCCCAACGCAGCGAACCTGGCTCACTGCGCTGAATTGCTGCGCGACGACGAGGTGATCGGCATGCCAACTGAGACCGTCTACGGCCTCGCTGGTAATGCACTCAATACAAGCAGCGTGCGCAAGATCTTCGCAGTCAAAGGCCGCCCGCTGCTGGACCCATTAATTGTGCACTTCAGCGACCTAGCTGCGGCAGAGGCACATATCGAAACCAACGATAGCGTACGCCAACTCGCAGCAGCCTTCTGGCCAGGGCCGCTAACCATAGTGGTGCCGAAGCAAGCAAGTATCCCCGACCTAGTAACGGCTGGCCTCCCTAGTGTGGCAATCCGCGTGCCACAGCACCCAGTCTTTCGCAACATCCTAAAGCGCCTCAACTTTCCACTGGCCGCACCCAGCGCTAACCCTTTTGGCTACGTCAGCCCGACGCGCGCCAGTCACGTGGCGCACACTCTCGGCAGCCGCATTCAAGCAGTACTCGATGGTGGCCCCTGCGACTTCGGACTCGAATCAACCATCATTGATCTGCGCAATCCACAAGTTCCCGTCATTCTTAGGCACGGCCCAGTTACCGCAGCACAGGTTAACAAAACCTTACAGATCGACGTACGCTCACACAATGGTGCCGGGGATGACACTGCCCCTCAAAGTGCCCCTGGTCTACTGACCAAGCACTACAGTCCAACAGCTCGAGTCACTCTACTTGCGCACGGTGAGACATTAACCGCAGACGCTGCGCCCGAATCAGGGATTGCGCTCATCTGCAATCAAAAGCCCACCTGGCATACTGATCAGGCCAATATCTTCTGGCTCTCCGAAACAGGCGAGCTCAATGAAATCGCCCACAACCTGTTTGAGTTAATCCAACGACTCGACCAGCAAGGCTACCAGCAGCTGTGGATCGAACAGGCAACCGAAGCGGGACTCGGCCATGCAATTAACGATCGACTCGGTCGCGCCGCGGCCAAGCATGAGGCAGAGTGAAGTGGCCGATTAGGTGCCTCAACGCTCCTATCAATGTAAGGCACCGAGAGACACACGGTCGGGATCGGCGCCGGACTGATGTACTGTGTATAAATGGAGCCCCTTACTCTATTGCAGTACCTTAGCGCTCCCCCCGTATCCGAAGATCCAGCACAAAAAAGACCCGCCTTCACTGGCGGGTCTTTTGTTAATTCATTCGAAGGGGCCGCCTAGGGCCGAGGCTCCATTTCAGGTTCCACCGAACCAGCAAGCTCTTCTTCGAGTTCCACATCTTGGCGAATATAATAATCCTGATAGGCCTTATCGGAGTAGCTGGAATAGTAGTAATTAGAGAGTGCACTCGAGATGTTATTCAGAATCGCACCAAATACAGGCGTGTTCGACTCCCAGAGGCGGCGAACATTCTGCACCGCGGTCTTTCGCTTAACGGTATTAAACTTGATCACATAGAGTACACCATCAGCCAGAGGCAGGAGGTTGAGCACGTCACTTACCGCCGCAAGCGGTGGAGAGTCGATCACGATTCGATCATAACGATCACGCAATTCAGCTAGCATCGCCTCAAACTTGGCACTATTGAGCATCTGCGTTGGATTCTTCGACTTACCCCCAGATGGCAAAACATCCAGATTTGGATATACTTCGGTCAGAATCACCTCATCCAAGCCTACGTCTTTTTCAACGTGGTCTAGCAAACCATATTCATTCTCTAGCTGGAGTGAACGGGCCACATTCGGCAGACGAAGATCACCGTCCAATAGCAAGGTCTTCTCGCCATGACTCGCAAATGTCAGCGCCAGATTTGAACTAACGAAAGACTTTCCTTCTCCCGGAACCGTGCTGGTCGTCACGATCACTTTCGCATTCTTACTCTCGTCATTGAGCTTCAGCGCAGAGTGAATCGAACGAAACGACTCAGTTACGTGACGATCGACATTCGAAGCCACAGCCTGAGCTTTTGAATTCGAATCCAACTTCTTAATTCGCGAAATTAAACCCAGCATCGAAAGCCCAATCGTACCTTCAATATCGAACGCGCTCTTCACACGATCGTCTAAAAAGGCGACCACAAAAATCAATCCCGCACCGACTGCCAAGCCACCAAAAAAGCCGGCTGCTAAGTTCATTACAATGTTAGGCGAGGAGTGACGTAACGGCGGCAAGGCCTCATCAATCACACGGGAATTTGGATTCTTCAAATTCACCGCCGCCCTCTCTTGCGTCATGCGGCCAACCAGCGCCTGCAAGAAACCCTGCTGCACATTCATCTCACGCTCCAAGGAGCTATATTCAACACGAGTCTTACTTAATTGAATGAGCTCAACCTCTTTCTCAGCAAGTCGCTGGCTCGCAAGCTCGAAATTGCTCTTCGATTCAGCATACGCAGCACCGAGCTTATCGACCGAGTTCGCAACCGCCAACGCCAACTCTGCTTCAGACTCCTGCAAGGTCTGCAACTGCTGAATCATCACAGGATGCTTCTCACGATAACGTTTAGATAAGGAAGATATTTGAATCTTGGTCCCAGAGATGCGCTCCAGGAGGTTCGAAACACGCGACTGCTCAGCAATGAAAGACAATTCCCACAGATTCTTATCCTCTCGACGGTAGCTCTCGATCAAATTCCACCGAGTCTCGAGATTATCATTCACGTTCTTGGTATTAAGTTTAATCTCATTCAAGCGTGCGAGCTGTGTGCCTGCGATATTTTCACGACTATCTAGAGACACCGCATTGTTATTCTCACGGTACTCTGCCAACTTTAACTCAAGCTCTTCAACACGCTCCTTTTGCTGGTCCGCACGAATACGCAAATCCTCAACCGCTTTCATCGAACCATCAATATTGAGCGTCAAATTGTAATTAATGAATTCATCCGCAAACAGATTGGCCACGCGTGCAGCAATGATTGGATCAGGATGCGTATACCCCACAGCAATCATCAGGCTCATACGCTGCGGCATGACCTTACGATTTTTAGCCAACAAATCAGCAGGACTGAGTGGGCCAGTAAAGCTCAATGCATCTGCGTAAGGTGCCATGAACCGTTCACGTTCATCATCTTGCAGCCGACGCTCCACTCCACGGACAATCGTGCCACTGTTCAAAACACTAATTTGGGTATTTAAATCCTCAGCGGATCGAATTTGATTCGGCTCCAGCTCGGCACTTGCCATCGCCGAAGGATCATCACGCAACAATTGAACCATCGCGACCGCGGTGTACACCTTAGTCTTATTAAAAGTATAAAGAATGGAGCCAGAAAAGACGATGAAAAATGCCACAATCAGATACCAGACTCGCTCGCGAAACATGAGAGCATAATCCTTAAAAGAGCGTTGAGGGGCACCGCCGGAGCCATAGCCGGGACCACCAGAACTTCCATCAGAATAGCCGTAACCGCCATAACCGCCATAACCATATCCATAACCACCGGAATTCAGGTCAGGAGCACCCCTTACATAATCATTTTTCATAGGTATTCTTAATGCAAATTAGATAATTCTTTCAGGCACCCAAATCGTATCGCCTTCGTTTAACACTAGATCTTTCACGTCTGAATCTTGTACAATCTTGGAGAAGTTTACCTCCATCTGCCTCGTGCGCCCATCTTGATCTACCCGCTTAATCTTAATCGCCTTGGGATTCCCCATGCGCGTTACACCACCGACCTTAGATAGGGCTTCGGTTAGAGTTAAATCACGATCTGGTGGTATCTGGACCACGCCTGGGCGGCCTACTGAACCGAGAATATGAAGTACTTTAGGCGAAAAAGACACCACCAACAATGAAATTTGCGGATCCACCAAGTAATCACGATTATATAAATCAGTGATCAATGACTTGCCCTCTTCTACCGTCATCCCCGCTAACTTGACCTTGCCGACCAATGCCAAGGATACTGTGCCGTCTCCTTCAATGCGGACTGACTTATTTAAGTCAGGCTCCTTGTATATGTCGATTTCAAGTACGTCCGAAATTTTAAGCACGTAGTTACTTCCAACAACCATACCGACCGCACCGCTCGGACTACTCGACGAGGAAGAATCGGCACCACTAGCGCCAGCATCTTGTCCCGACAGGGCTGCAATGCAGAACAACAAATAGAGTACGAGTGAAGAGAGTAAGTGTTTCATAAATTAAAAAATGCCTCTGAAGAGAGGCATTTTGACCCGAAGGACAAGGGGAAGTTCAAATTTAGTAGCGAAGTGATGCAGACAGAACAATACTATGCGCCTCGTAGCCCTGGCCCGGAGCATTAGAATCATTTTCAGAATAATTGTAGCCAGTACTGAAACGCCAATATCGATTCGGCACATAAGACAAACGGACGCCGGTACTGTACACATTATCTTCGCGATCTGCTGCTTCATACTCACGCAATGTATAACCGAAGTTTGCACTCGCAGAATAGTTGCTATTAATCGCATAGTTCGCGCTTAAGTTTGCCCTCGTGGTCGTCGTCCCCTGCCCCTCTCCACCAACACCGAAGCCACGGTGCAGCGCAAATGCGGTTGTTAACTTTGGGGTGGCTGCGTAAGTAAAGTTTGCATCTAAGCCCACCGTGCCACGAGAATCGCGATTGGTGCTCGTTGGCAAGTCCGGAGTACCACCTGTGACAGTCTGAATAGTTGAATCATCCGAATCAGAGGTGCGATAGCCGAACTTAAAGAACCCGGACAATTTCGGGAGCAACTCGCCACGCGCACCGATATTGAAGAAATGCCCCGTTTTGTCATAGCTACTCACTTCGCGACCATTTACAGTATCTCCAATATTAGTTTCACCAACATCAGTCGAAGTATGTGTATACCCGACACTTAAATCAACCTTTGGCGTGAGCTCATAAAAGATATCGACTGGAACCGTGAAGGACACACGGTCCGCCAAGCTCTCCTGATCTTTATATTGCTTGTCTGAGTAATTGACTCCAGACCCCACACTGAACTTAGGCGATAAGCGATACTCCCCATTCAAATTGGCTCGGATGTTCTCCGACTGAGTTAATTGCCCCTTCTGATTGGTATTTCCATCCTTACCACTCGACTGTTGCTCATCGTAGCTGACCAGACCATCCACATCCCAACGACTGCTTCGATATGAACTAATCGCCTTGATATGAAACTGTTCACTGTCCAAATCAGACAGCTCATCATAACGGACAATGTCATACCGCGTTACGATACTCAGGTCTAGGTTAGACAGGCCACGGCCGACATTGACTTCAAAACCAGGCGAAACTGTGAATCTAATATCATCCTGCTCGTCTGCGTCATCGTAAAACACATTGGACTGCCACTGAACCGAAGACGAACCGTTAAAAAAAACATCTACATTGTCACCAATCGAAACAAGTGGTGCAGCTTGCACGACAATAGAAAAACTAACAAAGGATAGGATTGCCGTTGTAGGTAATAAATGTTTAATATTCATATACAAAAAAAATGGGGAAAGAATTTGCGAAGTCGCGCTTTGAAAAAAATGGGGAAAGAATTAACGATTCATGAATGAACTGTTCGTTCGCTAGCTGCAATTAAAAAAGTGACATTCTTTGGGCTTGTGTAGATGTAAAAAAAATGTCATGAATATGACTTTTACCCCAATTGAAATGAGTCACAAAAATAGAAGATCGCCCCATACCCAAGCTTATCGCGAAAAGCCGATTCTATTCGGGTTTGTCACGCAAAGTAAAGGAGCCGATGGTCGTATACACATCGAGGTGCGCTGGGGGCGCATACTCTCGACTCTATTGGTTTTATTCATTGCCGGTTGGATCGCAACGGCAGGGGCTCTCTTCTGCTATTTTAAATACAAAAAAGAGTTTAATGAGGTTACCATTACGGGCATGATTAGCCTGCCTTTTCGCATCCAAGAACACCGCGAAGAGATGGGAAACTACCACGTCAAGCGGGGCCTTGAAGAAGTAAAAAAGGGCAACTACCGCGACGCCCTGCGCCTCTTGCGCCTCGGCGTCACTCGCTCTCCCTCAAATTTAGAAGGCCGTCGGGTTCTGGCAGAATTCTATGAGCTGGCAATTAAGCGCCCGGACGTGGCCGCGGATCTGATGGTTAAAGGTCTGGAACGCGGAGGAATTGAAGACCTCGATTATCTCAAGCAAACCTTACGCGTGTTACTGCGCAACCAGATGGATGAGCAAATTCAAGAGCTTAGCAATAAATACCTCCCAGAAGAGCCTGACCTAACCGACATCAATCGCACTCTGGCTTTCGGCGCAGCCAATGCCAACTACTTACGCGGCAACTACGACCAAGCCGATGACTACCTCATCGCATACAACTTGGTTGAGTCTCTGGAAGGCCTGCTACTTTCATCCCAAATCAGTTGGGATCGCGGCAATCAAATCGCCGCGATCACAAAGTTGGAGTATTCACTGAGTCGATTCCCAAATTCCGAGCCGCTCCTCATGCAGCTCAGTCGCTATCATCGCGAAATAGGCGAGATCGATACAGCACGCCGCTATGCAATTCTCCGTAATGTCAAAGATCCACTCAGCGCAGCTCCACGCTTAGAATTGCTCTACATTTACAACAAATCCGAAGATTTCGATCGCGAACAACGCGAAACACAACGCATGCTGAAGCAATTCCGCGACGATGAAAGTGCGCTCCAAGCACTCGCAAACTTTGCTGCAGACACCGGTAACATCGATCTCGCCCGCCGCACTTACGAAGAAGCGCTGGAGAACGAATTCGCCGTGGATGCGTTCGCGCTACTGCTGATCGAATCCCATCTAGTAAGCAAAGATTACGAGGGCGCGCTCAGCTTCTCCGAAGAATTGCTCAAAGAACGTCCAAGCTGGCTGACACAACGATGGGCCATCTTCAACAGCCTGCGAGCCGTTGCATCTTATGGGACCAGCCGCCCAGACTTGGGAGAAATTTACCTACAGCACTTTATCGACGAGGCCAACAACCCTCCACAGACTTACCTCGCAGTCGCTCGTCGCTTTTTAAACATAGATAGGACCCCACAAGCACGGAAAATTCTGAACACAGCCATGCAACGGACACCGGGGAATCAAAAGATTCTATCTGAACTCATCAGAGTCGAGCTAGAGCTAGGCAACACCGAAAACCTCAATCACCTGCTGACTCGCCTTTTACAAATGCGTCGCCCACAGATGGAGATAATCGTCGATGCCTATACTAAACTTGGCAGCGACCGCTTCATTTTTACTCCAAGCCGCGAGAGCTTACTACTCCAGCTCAGCGCAATCTTACGCGAGAGTGCGGCGCAAAGCCTACAGACGATGGACGCCTCCTAGAAGCGGCTTGCGCAAAGCCCCGCACGCACTTACGAAGATGCGCTTTGATTACAAACCACCCGAACTGCAATCACACGACGCTCGTCGACTTCATCAATTGTAATCCGCATTCCAGCAAGCGACAAGGTATCTCCACGCGCAGGGATGCGCCCCATCTCGCCGGTAATCAACCCGCCGAAAGTCGATACCTCGTCATTCTCGATCTCAATACCGAGTGCCTCCTCAAGATCATGAATAGGCGTTAGCCCAGAAATGCGATAGGTATGCGGCGCTCGTATCGCGCGGATCTGGTCCTCTTCGCTATCGAATTCGTCCTGGATCTCCCCCACGAGTTCTTCAAGTATACTCTCGAAGGTGACAACGCCAACGATGCCACCGAATTCATCCACAGCCAACGCCATGTGGAACTTCGCTCGCAACATGCGTTCTAAAGCGGTCTCTAAGGGTGTCTCCAACTCAAAGGTCGCAACATTGCGTTTCAGCTTTACTAAATCATCCGCGGCTAGTGCCCCACTCAGGCGAAACATGTCTTTAATGTGAAGGATCCCGACACAGTCATCGAGGCTCCCTCGGCACAACGGGAAACGCGTATGCCCCGCCTCCTTCATCACTTTAAGATTCGCCTGAACGTTTTCTTCTAGATCACAAATGACCACCTGACTACGCGGTAGCAACACGTCTTGAACGACCAACTCCTGCATCTGCAAGGCTCGGTTCACAATCTTCCGCACCACTGGCGACAGCTCGTGACTGTCCTCACCCATCGCTCGAATTTGCACGTCCAAATCTAGAGGATTCAGCTCATCATCGACGTCGACACCGAGGCGGCGAAACAGAATTCGCTTCAGGCCACGAAAAAAAAGCATTCCAGGGCAGGTTAAGATCTGAAAGACCCACAACACCCGATAAGAGCATTGAATCGCTTTCACCGGATCGCGCATCGCTAGCCCGCGTGGAAAGATCTCAGCAAACAGAAAATGCACCGATGTCGCACACACAAAAGACAACAACACCACCAACCAGCGCTCTGGCACCTGAGCCGACTCGAACAGGCCAAAAAAATCGCTCACCAGCGGCATCAGCAATAAGCCCACCGCGACCGTGCAAAGCGTCTTACTAAAACGAACCGCACGCCCAGTCTGATCGCTCTTGTCCATCAGGCGAGCAATGCCACGGCGGCGCTTTAATTGCTCCAGCGCTTGAACACTGCCTCCGCCGTAGCGGAACTTCACCAAACTGATTTCGCACATCACCAGAAAGGCATGCAGCACTAACATCAGCACTACCGCGCTCAATGAGACGAGAAAGTTAATCCACGCCCCACTCATCGGACTTTTTCGATCTCACCACTTTCAATTAACTCACGCAAAGCGCCGAGTAGTCGTTCATTCTCCTCCGCCCGGCCAATCGTGATGCGCACAAAATCAGCCATTCCATAAGGCGCCAAAGGGCGCACGATCAATCCGCGTCGCTGCAGCGCTTCAAACACCACCGTGCCCCTGCCGACCCGACTCAGCACAAAATTCGCCGCGCCGCCAACCGTCTTAAAGCCAAGTGCCGTAAGACCCTCGCAGAGCACCTGACGCCCCATTTCGTTCTCGGTTCGGCACATTGCAACAAACTCTAAATCATCCAGTGCCGCAGTCGCGGCCGCCTGCGCCACCGCGTTCACATTAAATGGCTGACGCACTCGATGCAACAGCGCGATCAACTCTGGGTCACCATACGCATAGCCAACCCGCAAGCCACCGAGCCCATAAATCTTCGAAAACGTACGCATACACACGACTTTTCGCCCCGTATGAATCGCCGCCGACAAATCCGGCGCCTCGTCTAAATACTCTGCATACGCCTCGTCTAAACAAAGGATCACATGCTCTGGTAGGCTTTCTGCCAACTTCAACAAATCAGCCGCCGCATTCGCCACTCCAGTCGGATTGTTTGGACTCGCCACAAATAACAGTCGCGTGCTCTCCGTCACTGCCGCCAACATTGCGTCCAAATCGTGGCCAAAGTCTACCATCGGCACTTCAACTGGGGTCGCACCAAACAACTCGGTCACCAACTTGTAGACGATAAAGGCCTGCGCCCCCACAACCACTTCCAGCCCTGGCCGTAAGAACGCATGCCCTAATAGTTCGATAATTTCATTCGAGCCATTACCGACTAAAATCGACTCTGTTGAGACACCATGCTGCTCGGCGATCTTTTGTCGCAACTCTTGACATCCTCCATCCGGATACAGGTGCGAGCTTTTCAACGCCTCTACTCCAGCGGCTATTGCCTTAGGCGAAGGGCCAAACGGATTCTCATTCGAGGCCAGCTTAGCAATGCTTGCAGGATCGAGCCCATATTCATTTGCGACCGTTTCGATTGGTTTTCCGGGCTCATAGACCGGCTGTGTATGCACTCCGGCATTCGCGAGTTCAGCGTATTTCATTTATATAATTGGGCTTTGAACTTGCCTTGACAGAGACCAATTGCAACAAAAACCAGCATTCCACACTTATGAAAATTCTACTTACTGGAGCCTCAGGCCTGCTCGGAAATGCCTACGCAGAAGCCGCCATCCGCCGCGGGCATAAAGTCATTGCACTTTATAACACCACAAAGCCCGTCGCGCGCGGCATTGAACAAAGCATTCAAATTGACGCACAACAGCTAGATAGAATCACTGCTCTCGCTCTCGAACTTTGGCCGGACACCATCGTTAATTGCGCCGCAATCTCCTCGCCCATCGACGTCGATGCCGACCCCAAACTGGCCGAGAAGATCAACGTCGCCCTACCGCGCCACCTCTCGCAGCTATCAACACACCTTGGTGCCCGTCTCCTCCACATTTCGACTGACATGGTATTCGATGGGCACTCGGCCGAGCCCTACCGCTCCACCGACATGCCCTGCCCAGCCAATCTCTACGGGCAGACAAAGCTAATGGCTGAACGTGAAGTGCTTGAGCACAACCCAGAAGACCCCGTCGTCCTGCGCATCCCCATCCTGATGGGCAATAGTATCAACGGCCAACGCAGCGCACACGAAAAACTCCTCGCCGCGGTCGCACGCGGCGAACAGCCCAAGCTCTTCTGTGACGAAATTCGCCAACCTTGCTCGGCCTCCAACGTCGCCGAAGTGCTACTTGAACTCACTGAGCGGCGCGACCTACACGGCATTTTTCATTGGGCCGGCGCAGAAACCATGAGCCGCTTCGAAATGGGGCAACGCATCTTGCAGCATTTCGACCTGCCGCTCAATAGCGTGCAATCGGTCTGTAAATACGATGATCCAGAGTTCGCTAATCGCCCAAGCAACCTGACCTTCAACCTACATCCGATTGTCAGTAAGCTCAAAACAAAGCCGACTACTTTCGAAGAGCAGCTCGAAGAACTCACCCTCGTCGAGCCGCTGCGCTCGACCGATTGCTAGCCCCTACCAACTGTGCCGCTTATTATTTTACCTAACGCCTTTGGCGACGCCGTGACCAACATGGCCATTGACGCTTCGCTGCTCTACACCCTACCAGTCGGTATTGCCGCATTTCGCCATTACGGATGGTCTGAGCCAGCCATCACCTTTGGCTACACTCAACACAGTGCCGAAGTTAGGGCTGCCTTCCCCGAAGATCTGCAACTCTGCCGACGACTCACTGGCGGCGGCATCGTCGATCACCGCAACGACTGGACCTATGCCCTCGCACTGCAAACCGACTTGCCTGCGGCCCATGCACCTGCCACCGAACTCTATGCCACCATCCATCGCTGCATGCAGCTGGCGTTCCAAGCTCAGTCTATCCGCACCGAACTCGCACCGTGCCCACGCCAATGCGACAAAACACCTGCCGCGCTCGACGCCCCCGAACAGTGCTTCCTACAACCCACCGCAAACGACGTAACTCGCCCTGATGGCATAAAAATCGCTGGAGCCGCGATGAAGCGCGCGCGCGAGGGCTTACTTCTGCAAGGCTCAATAGACCGTGGCGCACTGCCCTGCGAGTTCGATTACCACACCTTCGCCGAAGCCTTCCAACAAGCCCTCGCCAACCAACTCACGACCCCTATCGGCACCATCGAAGACCTGCGCACCTTGTTCAACAGGCCCCGCATTCAACAAGAGCGTGAACGATTTGAAAGTGAAGCGTGGATTAATCGGCGCTGAATCGCATACGTCGCTGGAGCGCAAATGAGTGACTTTTTGCACACTAGGTAACTTCACTGGTTAACGCGTTGCGCCTCAACATGGATTGCTGACGCCAAGCACTTTTTGGCAAAGAACTGTGTGGAAAACGGCAGCGACCTACGCACCGAAACCAGCATCATTCTAGCAATTTAAATCAGGCTGCGTGCAGATTTTATAACAAATGCTCATCACTTAGATTGATCAGAGTAAACATCAGCTTCGCCTTAACACGACCATCTTGCAGCACCCTAGCCTTAAACTTAAACAATGGGCCCAGTCGTTCGGTGATATCGACCTGAGCAAACACTTCGCGCCCTGGCTTCACGATGCCCATATATTTAGCATAAGCGACTTTGCTGACCACACCTAATGCGTGACCTTTTGTTTGCTCACTATCGTAGTTCTCTACTGGCGCATAGTATTTAGTAATTAAGGCAGCAGCGGACTGCGTGCAGAGCTCTTGCAACATTGCCCCTGGCACAACTGGAGCACCCGGAAAATGGCCAGCCAAATACGCTTCATCGCCGCGATGCACCTTCACCCCTGTCACAGTGTGGGCAGTCAGCACATCAATACGATCGACCATTAAATAGGGCTCACGATGGTGCAGCAGAACCTTAACTTCATCTCGATTCATCATCGTTTAATTTCAGGTAGTTTCACAAAAGGCTTAAACCGCACATCGATTGGCTCAGCATATCGCGCCCGCAGATCGATCGCCGAGTCGAAGCCAAACTGAGGGGACAATTGGTCCTGCCAACGCAGCTCACCGACTTGCCTCAATCGCCAGGGCTCATGCACGACATCGCCGCGATAAAGCGACGTGCCGTCAGTCGTATATAAATGATAGCGCTCGACCAGCCAGCGATCCAAGGCATCTGCCGCAATCGATGCGCCAACTTCAGATTCCATCGAAAATGAATTGGGCGCAGCAAACGAATAGCGCCCAGCTTGCACGGATCCCTTCATCTTCCGCACTCGATACGGTAAATGAAAGACGCGCGTTGCAATCCACTGCCCCAAGCGACTGTCGGTATCCAAGGTCAAAAATAGCACACCAGGCCGCCCTCGATAAGTCACATATGTGCGTAAATTAAGCTCCCACAGGGAAATAAAAGGCAACGCAGGCGTTACCGGAAAGCGAATATGCGACATGTAGAAAGGCACGATACTCAACCACGCAGAGCCATCGAACAAATCCAGATTCAGGCCAGAAGGAAGCTGATTCCTAATCGCCCCAAAATCACAACGAAAACTCAGGAACTGCACATGTGACCAACGCTGTGCGATAACCCATTGATTCGATTGAACTTGATTGTAAGGCTTCATTTCTCTCATGCATCAGTTCAGACTCAAATTCATTACAACTTTAATCGAAATAAAACACTAAAAAGCGGCCACACTTCCTTCTCTGTGAATAAGTTCTCCGTTTTAACTTTTACAGTTAGCGGCAGCTTGCCAGTATTACACTCTCATGTCCGAAAAAGACCGCGAATTCGTCCACCTTCACGTTCACACTGACCACAGTCTGTTAGATGGTTGCTCGCGTACGGACAAACTCTGCTCACGTGCGGCGGAGCTCGGAATGAAGGCGCTGTCGATCACCGACCACGGCGTGCTCTACGGGCTGACCAGCTTTTTCAAGCAAGCCGAGAAGCACGGCATTAAGCCTCTGCTCGGCTGTGAAGTCTATCTCATCTACGAACAAGAGCTCGCCACAGTCAACGAATTGCGCGCCAAGCAAAAGTCACATCACATGGGCTTGCTCGCGCGTAATTTCACAGGCTATCAAAATCTTTGCAAAATCGTCTCGCAAGCGCACACCGAAGGTTTCTACCGAAACCCGCGCACCGACATGAAGACCCTCGCACTACACAGTGAAGGCCTGATCGGATTCTCAGGTTGCTTGGCAGGCGTGATCCCCCAATTCCTACTAAAGGACGAATATGATAACGCCCGGGATGCGGCCGCTCAGTTTGTTGATATTTTTGGCAAGGAATTCTTTATTATCGAGATTATGGACCACGGCATTGAAGAACAGCGCCGCATCATTCCAGGCTTGTTGAAGATTGCCGAAGAATTTAATCTCAAGGTCGTAGCCACCAATGACGTGCACTACGTCAACAGTACCGACTGGGAGCCGCACGACGCACTGCTCTGCATCCAAACCGGCGCCAAAATCAAGGACGAGAAGCGCATGCGCTACGACTCACATCAGTTTTATCTCAAGTCGCGCATGGAGATGGAGCTCGCTTTTAAAGAGGTCCCCGAGTCAATCACGAACACCTCTGCTGTCGCCGAAATGTGCGAGGTCAAGTTACCTTTTGGCGAAGACCATTATCCTATTTACGAACGTCCGATCGAGCTCGACTCAGGTAAAGATCACGAAAACTTTGATCGTGTGCTGCACATTTATGAAGTGCAAAAAAACACCATCCTTATCCGCGATGGCCACCAACCAATCACTCTAAGTGAAGCCGAGCGCATCAAGCACAAGACCAATGGACTCTACCTGTTTGAGCTCTGCAAAGAGGGACTCCAGCATCGTTACGGCACCGACTACGACGCCTGTCGCGCCGACTGGGATAATGCCTCGGCCCACGACAAGCGCTACTGCGAACAACTTGAATACGAGCTGGCGATCATCACCGGCACGGGCTTCGTCGACTACTTTCTGATTGTTTGGGACTTCATTGACTGGGCGCGAAAGCAAGATATCCCAGTGGGCCCGGGCCGTGGTTCGGGTGCGGGTTGCATCGTGGCTTATGTACTGAAGATTACCGACATTGACCCACTTAAATTTGGCCTACTATTTGAACGTATGCTGAACTTAGAGCGTGTATCGCCACCCGACTTCGACGTCGATTTTTGCATGCGCCGTCGCGACCAAGTGGTGAACTATGTGCGCGACAAATACGGCAAAGACCGCGTCGCAAACATCATCACCTTCGGCACGTTTGGCGCAAAGATGATCGTGCGTGACCTCGCCCGTGTCAATGAGCTCGAATATGCCGAAGCCAATAAGATTGCGAAAATGATTCCCGACGAGCTGAACATTACGCTCGACGATTCGGTCAAAAAATCCCCAGAGCTCGCGACTGAGATCAAACACAACCCAGTGGCAAAGATTATCATCGAACAGGGGCGCGTAATCGAGGGCATGATTCGCAATACTGGCAAGCACGCCTGCGGCGTCATCATCGCCGACCAAGACATCACGAATCTTGTTCCAGTGACTCTACAGGAAGGTGACCTGACCACACAGTATCCGAAGGGTCCGTCCGAGGACCTTGGGTTACTGAAGATGGACTTTTTGGGGCTCAAGACCTTAACTGTGATCGATGATGCACAGACCAATGTGCGCACTACCCGCTCAATGCCAGAGTTTAATATCGAGACCGTGCCGCTCGATGATCAAGCCACTTTTGATCTGCTCAACAGTGGCCGCACAACCGCCGTTTTCCAGCTGGAGTCTGGCGGAATGCAGCAACTTTGCCGACAGATTGGGCTGAGTTCGTTTGAAGAGATCATTGCATTGATCGCACTCTATCGTCCAGGACCTATGCAGTTCATACCTCAATTCATTGAGGGCAAGAAAGATCCGTCCACCGTGCAGATCCCGCATCCACTTCTTAAGGAACTGGTGGAAGAAACCTACGGTGTATTAGTTTATCAAGAACAAGTAATGCAGTCCGCACAGATCATCGCCGGCTACACACTTGGCGGCGCGGATATTCTTCGCCGCGCGATGGGTAAGAAGATTAAGTCGGTGATGGACGCGCAGAAGCAGGTGTTCATCGACGGAGCACGCAAGACCAATAAGATTGACGCTAAAACGGCCACTTCGATCTTCGCGTTGCTGGAAAAATTTGCGCAATACGGCTTTAACAAATCGCATTCCGCCGCGTATGCGATGCTCAGCTATCGAACCGCCTATCTTAAAGCGAACTACCCAGTCGAGTTCATGGCCGCGGTGCTCACTTCCGAGCAAGGCAACTCCGATAAGATCTCGAACATTCTTGCAGAGTGTAATGCGATGAACGTGCCAGTACTCAGCCCGGACATCAACCACTCAGGCAGCGACTTCACGCCAATTATCGAAGGCGACCAGGGCAGCATCCGCTTCGGCATGGCAGCGATGAAGGGCGTGGGCGAAGGCGCTTCCATCGTGATCATCAACGAACGCGACGCCAACGGTGATTACGAGGACTTCACCGACTTCATCATTCGCTCAGCCGACAAAGCGGTGAACCGACGCGTAATTGAGGCACTGATCAAGACCGGCGGCTTCGATTCTTTCGGCGAAGACCGCGCCACCCTGCTCGATTGCCTCGACTCCGAACTAGCCGAAGCCGAGAATACACGCCGCGACCGCGAAGCTGGGCAAAGTTCGCTGTTCGACATGATGAGCGAGGTTGACACTGCGAATGACTCGCAGCACAAGAGCGGACCATCGCGCAAGACCGTGCCAACGATGCCGATGACCGAGAAGTTGCGCTACGAGAAAGAGCTGCTCGGCTTCTATATATCAGGGCACCCGATGGATGCCTACGCTGGACTCGACACCGTTATCGACACTTTCGCCAAGCCAGAAGACCTAGTAAGTTTTGACGATCGCACGACTTACCGACTCGGGGGTATCATCAGTAATTTGCAGATTAAATACACTCGTAAAGACAGTCGCCAGATGGCCGTCTTCAATCTTGCCACGGCCACGCACAATTACGAGATGATCATGTTTCCCGACCCGTACGAGAAAAACGGCGCTCGTCTGGAAGACGGTAAACTGGCACTGATTCACGGCCAGATCAGTCGCCGCAACGGCGAGATGAGTCTCACCGCACACGAGGTATTCGACCTGGAGCAATCGATCCCACGCATCATTCAGCGCATCAACTTCATCCTGCACCCTCACGAAAAAAACGCGACGGACTTCATCGATAAATTTCGCGAGATGATTGATATTGAATACGGCTCCACCCGCGTGAATCTGAGCTTTTTGATCGACGATCAAATCGTCGAAACCGAAACCGCACAGTCGCTCACCTTCACTATTACTGGCACCAACTATAAAGAGCTACGGCGCCATCCTGCACTGGCTGGCGTGCGCATTCAATCGATCGCCGTGCAAGCAATTGACGACCGCCGCCCATGGGAGCGCAGCAAGAAAAAGTTTTAGATCACATTGCGCTGGTACCAATATCGAGCGCCCCAAACCATTCAATTAATATACCACGGGCTCCTGTGTCAATTGACTCACGAGTTCTACGGTTCTTCTGTGAATAAAGCATAAGGCTCGCACTCAAATCCTAGCTCGAAATGATTGTTCACAACGTGACGAATCCTAATATCAAAATCATTTTTCAAGACATCGATGGCTGTCTCAATCCAGTAGACGGCGAAGCCTTTGGAGTCACTGAAGACTGGAAGCCGTCGGACAACCAGATTTCCATGCTGGATGCGATCAATTCCGCATTGAACCAGTCTTCAGTCGAGCATTTCGTAATAAACACAGGTCGGCCGTGGGGCTTGGTGCGCCACCTTGCCAAACATTTTACTTCGCCAAAGGCGCGCTACTTTTTAGTGGAGCATGCCTGCGCGCTCTATGATCGTCAGCACGACGCCTATTTGGACTGTGCACAAATAGCGGCTGCTAACGGCTTGAATGACTTAGTCACTCGCTACCAAAATCTAGAGCATATTCAAATTCTTTTCGACTGGTATCGAGACCATGGAATGGCGCTGCTCGAGGCACACTACCAGACTCCACTCCCACCAGTTAATAAAGAAGCCAACCTATCTTTCCGAATCCCTAAGGGAGTTGATGGCGAGGCATTGCTTCGACATATCAAAACGATTGCCCGCGCCCAGCTCGCTCCAGAACACATCCACCCACTACTCTTTTTACGATCAGACAACTACATCGATATCTTACCGGGAATCCATAAACTAGACGGCATTCACCTACTAACCGCACACCTGCAGCTAGACCTCGACCAAGCCCTCGCAGTGGGAGATTATCTCAATGACATTACCGTCTTTGAGGCTTTTCACCGAGTCCTCTGCCCCGCCAACGCGCACCCACAAATCCAAGCACTCACTCGCGCCAAAGGTGACTTCGGAGAGGTTTCCGAACAGGTCTACGGCCTCGCGACCCTCAATTTGCTGCGTGGCATACCAGCCATTCATAAATCGTAAGGGAAGCCGCTCATCTTCAGTAGGTTTCTTCTAACACGTCAATGGATTGATAGCCTTGTCAATCAGTACGCAAAGTCCAAGCTCTTCTTACATGTCCAAACGTCAGCAGATCTTCGCCAGTCTTAAGGAAAAGCGCACGCAAGCAGATTTTTGGATTAATAGCATATTGTATGCCTGTCTCGGGGGCGCCTTTCTGCCGATCACACTTTGGGTCGCCGAAAACGCGAATGAGCAGAGTCGTATTTTACACGCCCTAATCGTACTGGCCATGGCGATCTTTTTGCTCGTCCTGTATAATCGGATAAAAGTCGAGGAACCACTCACTCTCAACAAGAGCGCCCGTAACACACTGGTGGCATCCTATGCACTGTTATCACTCTGTGTTATTTTGCGCCAAGCAATTCCGCCCTCGTCTGAGCTGGTCTACCTGATCAGCTCACTCATCGCAATCCCGGCCTATTGCTTCGGCATCGCATCCGTGGTGCTCTTCATCTTAGGCAAAAGCGTGCGCCGCATCACTTATTCTGCAACTGGCACGTTCTGCGCGTTCATCCTACTAAGCATATTGATGACACCGCTCGATTGGCCGCTACGCACCCTCGCGGGTCAATGGAGCGGTATGGCATTGAGTGCGATAGGCAAGACAGTCGAACTCGGCATGCAAGGCAGCACCGCCACGACACCGCCCCAGCTTATACTCATCGTCAACCAGCACCCGTTTCATGTCGCTTCCGAATGCAATGGGTTCGGCGTTATTTTAACCAGCTTACTCCTCTCGGTGCTACTAGCAATTTACCGCAGACTCGGTCCGATCGACACTGCCCTTAATCTACTCTCGGGCATCACCTTGGGCTTTGTATTTAACACACTGCGTATTCTTATCATCGTACTATTAGCACCATCTATGATGAATCACTACCACGTGATGCACGAAATCGTCGGAACCATTACCTACTGGAGCTGCTTGGCACTGACTTGGATTCTACTCAACGGCCCCGTAGATGATGAGCCCTGAAACAAACCGCTCGATCCAGCGGACGCTGACAGCCGAAGTACCGTCTGCTGAACGAGACCATGCCTTCGGAACGCGCTGACACGCCAATCAAAGTGATCAGTAAACACGTATTTGCCATTTTCGCATTTCAGCCTATTTTTTTATTATGATGAAGCCATCCCGACTCGCCATCATCCCACTGTTTCTAGCATTGCTATCCAGCGCACACTCGAAAATTGAAGTGGGACAGAGCCTCGAACAAACCATCGCAGCACTCGGCACCCCGATCGGAATCATCGAACTCCGAGATAAAACCCTGTTACTTTACCCACACGGCGAAGTCACTCTCCGTGATGAGAAGATATCAGACATCGACCTGATGAGTGAGGCACAATTTGCCGCAGATCAAGAACGGCTAAAAAACGAGCGTGCGGATTGGTTGATTGAACAAGAAAAGCTCTCTGCCGCACGGCTCAAAAAAGGTATAGATCTCAAAGCCTATAAAAGACAAAGCAGCCGCTTCGCTGCGTTACCCGCCAAAGATCGAGTGGACTACTGGCGCAGTTTTCAGGTCCGTTTCCCTGAGATAAATGTTACCGGTGAAATCGCCCGCGCACTGGAAGGCTACGAAATCGAACGAACTGAACTAAAGAACCAACAAAAAATTGCCGAACTTGAGGTCCGCGTTGCTCAAGCCGAGAAGCAAGCCGCAGATGCACGCCTCGAGACCGAAAAACTTCGCAATGAAACCGCAGCACGCCGTCGCTCAAACTTTCAACTACGCAGCTATACGACCCCGTATAATAATTATTATTATCGCCCTCCCACGATCACCATCTATCCCAACAAAAATAAAGTCATCCACTACAATCACTACAATTTGGATAGCTGGAAATCGAATAAGAATACGCTGCCCAATCAACTCTCCGAAAGCAGCTCACGTATATTGCATGTGAAGTAGCGAACAATACGACGCAGTCCAACAGGATGCGGGTAATACTGTTACAAATCGACTCGTTACTGTGCGACTGAATTATACCAAAATTACATGCAATAAACTCTACTTAAAACGGCTGCGAATTGTCGATGCCCACTAGGTCAGGGCGATTGGTGTCCTTATTGAAGCGCATTGAGAGCAACTTCGATACACCCTTCTCTGGCATCGTCACACCGAATACCGTATCAGCGTTAGAGATTGTACGCTTATTGTGCGTAACGATCAAGAACTGCGACTTGTCAGTAAAGCCATGCAGCGTCTCACAGAAGCGGCCGATATTAGCATCGTCGAGCGCGGCATCTATCTCATCCAACACACAAAACGGGCTGGGCTTGACCATGTAGATCGCAAACAGTAATGCCACGGCAGCCATAGTACGTTGACCACCTGACAAGAGTGTCACGCTTTTCAAGCGAGTTCCCGGAGGACGCGCGATGATATCAATCCCCGACTCGAGTGGATCATCGGAATCAACTAAAATAAGGTCAGACTCACCACCACCAGAAATCTTCTCATACGTGAAAGAAAAATTCTTACGCACTTGATCAAAGGTATCGCGAAATAACTTTTGCGACGTCTCATTGATTTCATCGATACTTTTGACTAATGTATTTTTTGCATTCCACAGGTCTTCACTCTGATTTTTGAGGAAATCATGCCGTTCTTTCAAATCCGTATATTCACTGATCGCATCGAGATTCACTGGCCCCATATTCGCAATACGGCTCTTCAACTCAGACACTTCTTCTTCGATCAAGCTGCAATTGGTCGCATCCATCTCCGCAAGTTCTTCTTCGGTCGGGTCACGGCGCTCATGCTTCGGCTGTGCGGCGAGCTTATCGGGGTCGTCTAAATCGTCCAGATTTACGCGTTTATCAAACTCAACATTACCCTCCCACAGTTCAGCCTTCCAGTCGACGCGTTTCAGTTCGATCTGATACTCATCCTGAGTAGTACTTTCGACAAAACCAATTTGCGATCGCTCTTCAGCGAGGCGAATCTCAAGACGAGTCATCTCTTGATCAAAAGTTCGACCTTCATTGCGACGCCCAGAAAGCCCGCTATCAATTCCAGCAATCATCGCATCCATTTCTTTGATCGCGGCACGGTCTTCTGACAACTGGCCAGCGGCCATAGTTAAAGTCTTTTCCAACTCGAAACTCTTTTCGCGCTCGCGAGCGCCGCTGCCCTTGAGTTGCGAGATCTGCTCATTAATCGTATTAATTTCTTGGCTACGACGAATGATGCGATTTTGCAAACTCGCGGTCTCACGTTGCACTTCTCCAAGTACACGATCGACAGATTCGAGGCGCTGCTTCTTCTCTGCCAATTCAAGTCGCACATCCGCCAATGCTTCGCGTTTTTGATCGCGAGCCTCACGGGCATGTGCAATGGCATCTTCTAAATCGGTGCCACTCTGACGCTCCTCAAGCAAGCCTTTGTCGGCTTCCACGAGCTCTTGCTTCGATTCTTCGAGGTCTTGCACAGAATCACTGTGATGCGCGTCCAGTTGTTCCAGTTCATCCTCACTCTTATGATGCGAACGAGCATTGTGCTCAACTTTCTGCCCTTGGTTGCGCTCTTCCGCGACAAGCCCAGACACTTCACTAGCCAGTTCACTCAGGCGTTGCCGCTGCTCCTCAACCGACGCTTCAGCCACATGCCGCTGATCTTCCAAAGTCGTGGATTGTTGGCGCAAAGTATTGAGCGCCTTACGCTCAGTGTCGATTTCGCTACGAGGCTTACGAATATCAGATTCGCGCTCAATCACACTCGAGGACTTCTTGCCAGAGGTTCGTCCGCCATGAATCAAACCACGGCAATCAATCATTTCACCATTTTGAGTCGCTACCAGCAGAAAGTTAAACTCCGGGTGCGCCTTCCAAAATCGAACGAATTGCTCTAGGCTTTCCGCAAAATAGCAATTGGCCAGCAAACGTGTCACGGCCTCACTGAGTTTGGAATCCCGCGCAAGCACGACTGAGGTGGCTGACACGATTCCATCTGGCAGCTTTACGCCTGGCAGCTTACTGTAGCCGGCCTCAAGGTTGACCTGCAAGCAAGCACGTCCAAGTTGTTCAGTACCGAGCTTATCGATCACGGTGAGCGCTTGTTTCGGGTCACCAATGTATAACGCTTCCGCGGCCTGGCCGAGGAGCGTCTCCAGAGCTCCAGTGTAAGTGGGCTGCACTTTTAACTCTTTGGAAATAATCGACACGCTGTCTTTCGCCACGATATCGCCAAGTTTATCGCCGAGAATTGCCTTCGCACCTTCGCCGAATCCTTCGAACTTGGCCTGCAAGTCCTCAAGCACATTGAGTTGCGCCGTCTTTCGTGCAATGCCTCGGTCCTGCTCTTGAATCTGTTCCTGCATGGTGCGGAACTGCTGGAGAATGGCCTTTGAGTCGATCCGGGCTTTCTCTAGTACACCCTCACTGAGTTGTTGCTCCTCGCGACGCTTTGCCAGTAATCGTTGAACGTCGGCATGGCCTTTTTCCAGAATGACCACTTCTTCTTTCAAAGTCAAAAGTGCCTCCGTCAATGCGGCGTGTTTAACCTGATAGGTCTTTAAATCGACTTCAAGCGTGGTACAACGAGAACGCGCGCGGTTGATGCGGTTCTCTGCATGTAACAGGGCTTGGCGGCGCTGTTGTAGTTGCGCTCCCATCTCGCCAAGTTGCTCTTGAGAATTGACCAACTCGGAATTACGATCTCGAAAGGTACGGTCCGAGTCATCCACCACGTCGATCTGAAGCTGCTTATTTTCGGACTCGCTGCGCGCACGCGCGGCTAGTTCGTTTTGCTGCGCTTCGAGGCCTTTAATCTCTTTTTGGTATTCTGCGATACGCGCTTCGAGGTCCTTCATGCGGATACCAGAAAACTCGGCCTGATTCTCGGAGTTCTCCTTCTCGGAGCGCAGATTGAACACGCGCTGCTGCAGTTCCTGCATGTTGTCGTACAACTCGGCACGAGCGTTTTTTTGGGTCGCCAGTGCTGCTTCATCGGCTGCCATCGATTCGGTGTGCGTCTCCAGCTTTTTACGCAGCTCATTCGCACGCGCAGCGACGTCATCAATCGAGCTTTGTAAGGCGGTAAAGCGATAGGAACTGAAGGCCAAATCTAAGTGAGTCAAGCGATGCTTAATACGCTGATAGCGTAATGCTTTGCTTGCTTGACGCTTCAATGAGCCGATTTGACGGCTGACCTCCTCAATCACGTCGGTGACACGGGCGAGATTGGCATCGACCAACGAGAGCTTACTAAGCGCCTCTTTGCGTTGCGCTTTATAGAGTGTAATACCCGCAGCCTCTTCAAAAATAGTGCGGCGCTCGCCGGGATTAGTGGATAAGATCTGATCGATCTGCCCCTGCAGCATGAACGAGTAAGACACACGCCCTACCCCAGTGTTCGCAAACAAGCGTTGGATGTCCTTTAGGCGTGAGACCTTGCCATTGATATAGTAATCACTGCCGCCATCGCGCGTGACGCGGCGAGCGATCTCGACCTCATTAAAAGCAGTACCAAGTTCGGCTTCGCAATCAGTAAACGTCAGCGAGACCTCGCAGGTAGGCAGGCCTTTGCGCTTATCGGTGCCCTCAAAGATGACGTCCTGCATGGACGCACCACGCAGCGCTTTGGCACTCTGCTCGCCCAGCACCCAACGAATCGCATCAACGATGTTACTCTTACCACAACCATTCGGACCTACGACGGCAGTTACTCCACGGCGCAGATCGAGACGCGTGCGATCGGCAAAACTCTTAAAGCCACTGATGACGATCTCTTTGAGATACATAAATACTAAATATGGATAGCTAGGGTGGAGTAGAAAGTTCCAGAAGAATCGCTCAGAGCGGGGCTCGCAACCCTAAAAGATAACAGAGAAACAGTTGCTAGAAGAATAGGATCTAGCCATATTCATTCCTAACATCATTCATCCCTATTTTTATGCCTAAACCTATACAGTGCTCCCGCGACGAATGGCCGATCAAGGCCTATAAAGACCTCAATTTCTTAAATAGTGATGAAGCCCGTAATATTCGCGTGCTCTGCGAAATGACTGAGCCTGGGCTGCGCTTCGCAGAGGAAAAAATCAAAGATACCATCGTGCTATTTGGCTCGGCCCGTATTATGCCCATTGA
>JABJQI010000186.1 GCA_018663485.1 Opitutia bacterium | reverse complement strand
CGTGCGACAAGTCGCTATCGACGCCGAGGCGCTTTGGTATGAGTTTTGGCATGAGGAAAGTGACTAGAAAAATATTGTACTGTTGGACTTTAGCGCAGAGGCGCGGAAGCGCAGAGCTTTATTCAGGGAGGCCGTTTATGCAGCGTGTGGTTCCTGTTTTCATCACTTCGCCTCCAAAATTCAATAAATATCCAAGTTTCTTGCCTGTAAGAGGAAGGTAGGTATGGATTTATTTCGTATGTGCTGGCGTGACCTTTTCGACAGACTTGAGTTTTGCGATGACTTTATCTTCAATAATCAAGTCTGCTCGGATAGCTTCGTCAAAATGAATGCCCTTATAATTGAGGGGAATTGGAATTTGTCACGCTACCTTTAGGCCGCGTTGCTCTAATTCGTAGGCTAGAGTCGCTTCGTAAACGGATCTGGAAGTGCTGAACCAAGCTCACGGTGGACTTCAATAGCGGCTTCTATCAGCAGTGTTCCTATTGTATTTTTATCCATTGTAAAAAACTCTGCGCCCCAGCGCCTCTGCGCGAGATAAATAGTGCATACCTAAGTTCTGCTGTTTTCGCCCAGAGGCGCTGGGGCGCAGAGGTAGGATGCTGCTGAGTGAGCTTTTAGCAATTCCTTGGTCCAACGCCGATGCGGGCCGGATAGGGTGAGGCTGTCGAGCTGGTCGAGGGCAATCCAGTGAAGCTCGGCGGGCTGAGGACTGAGGGCTGAGGGCTGAGATTTTAAGGGGTAGATGGTTTCTGTGATGCGCTTGTTGGTGATGCCGCGAGTTTTGGTGGCGAGTGCTTTGCCGACTGCGGGTTTGGTCGAGAAGTGTGTGGTGGCTGGTAGCTCGTATTGGCCGGCTAGCTGTTTGGCGGCGTCTGGGATGCGGTGCAGTAGCAGCTTGTTGTCGTGGACGATCCATAGCCGGTCAATCTGGACTTGCACGGTGGCTTTGCGCTGAATGTTGGGGATGCCGTCGGTGGTGCCTTTAGTCGCGCCTTCGCAGAACTGCACCACGGGACAGACGGTGCACAATGGGTTCGTCTTCTGACAGACCGTGGCACCGAGCTCCATCATCGCTTGGTTGTGGTCGCCAGGTGTTTGAGTGTTGAGCACGGCATCGGCTGCGGAGGTGAAGGCTTTGACCGCCTCGCCATTGTTTTTGAAGGCGCGCGCGTCGTTGGTCAGCCGGGCGAGGATGCGGACGACATTGCCATCGACCACGGCCGCGGGAAAATTTTGTGCAATTGAGCTAATCGCTGCCGAAGTGTAAGGGCCGATGCCGGGCAGTGCTTGCCACTCTTTGGCGATCGTGGGTTTGGGATCGAGTACGATGTACTCTTTGGCTAGTTTGTGTAGGTTACGTGCGCGGCTGTAATAGCCGAGGCCTTCCCAGTGCTTGAGCACGTCTTCGCTAGGCGCATCGGCGAGTGCTTGGAAGTCGGGGAAGCGCTTTAGCCAGCGATCAAAGTAGGGTAGCATCGTCTTAATCTGCGTTTGCTGCGCCATCAGTTCTGACACCACGGTCTTGTAAAGCGACGGCTCGGTGCGCCAAGGGAGCGGACGCTGCGCGGTAGTATACCAAGTAGCGAGAGCTTGTTGAAAGGCTTCGGGTCGTTTGAGCAGTGACATCTAGGAAAGTATGAAGGTGAGAAAGTGTGACGAAGCCCGAAGATGGTAAATCGCCGCGATTTGCCCGGAAGGTATTGACGGGTGACTAAACTGGTGGCCTTTGGGCAGCTGAAAGAACAAACTAGCCGAAAAACTTTGGCGGGCTGAAGGTATAAGGTGAGAAAGTTTGCGCGGAGGTCGAACTTTGAATACTGCCTTGTGCTGATCGAGCGTTGCTTTGCGGCTGATTTTACTTTCTCGTTTCGGGTTTATATCATCATGCCGAAAAAGAAAACAACTCAGACCGAGGACGAAGGTCCAAAAGTTAAAAAGATCTATACACTCAAGCTGACTCAGGATCAGTTAGAGGATCTAGGGGAACAGTTGGATTCAGCGCCTGCGGGAAAGTGGGCGCATTACGATGTGGCTTACTCGCAGTTCGCCTTCAAGGGTGAAGGGGTTAATGTAGTCGGCTATCAGAGCGGCAAGCTGGTGGTGCAGGGCAAGAAGACCGAAGACTTTGTGCGTGATGTCCTCGAAGCAGAAATCACTGGTGAGGCACGTCTCGGTTATGACGATGTACATAATCCCGAGTGGTTCACTCTGCATGCGGGTTGTGATGAGAGTGGTAAGGGCGACTTATTTGGGCCACTGGTGGTCGCTTGTGTGGTCGCCGACGAAGGCATGGTACGGGACTGGATCGAGGCTGGCGTGTGCGATAGTAAGAAGATTACCGACAATACAATTTTGAAATTGGATAAAGTGATTCGCCAAACCAAAGGCGTGGTGATCGCGACGGCGTTTGCGCGGATGACGAAATACAACCACCTGTATAAAAAGTTTGGCAGTAATTTGAACAAGCTGTTGGCATGGTACCATGGCCGCGGGCTGAATGAAGCGCTGGATCAGCGTCCGGCGCCGTGGGGCTTACTGGATCAATTTACTAAGCTGCCGCTAGTGGATGCGTATGTGGAAGATCGTAAAGATTTTAAGTTAGTCAGCCGCACCAAGGCGGAGTCGGATCCTGTAGTGGCGGCCGCATCAATCATCGCGCGTGCGATGTATGTCCGTGAAATGAAGCGATTGTCGGATGAATTACAGCCGATTCTGGGCGAACCCTTAATGAAGGGAGCGAGTGCGAAGGTACTCGAGCAGG
>JABJQI010000022.1 GCA_018663485.1 Opitutia bacterium | reverse complement strand
GTTGGATTCAGCGGAATCAAATTCACATGCGCATCCATCCCTTTCAATATTTCGGCCAGTCGCTGCGCATGATCATCGCTATCGTTGACACCGCCGATCAGAGTCCACGCAAAGAACACACGAGCACGCTTAATCGCCGAATATTCACGGCACGCCTCAAGTAACTCAGCCAACGGCCAGCGCTTGTTTAGCGGTATCAACTGTCCGCGTTCTTCGTCACTCGCACCGTGCAAGCTCACCGCCAGTGAATAGCGTTTCGGGTGGCGCGTGAGCTTCTGAATACCTGGAATATAGCCCACCGTGCTAATCGCCACACGAGCGGGGCCAATATTTAGGCCACGATTATCGGTGATGATATCCAGCGCCTCCATGGTTGGCTCAAAATTATGCAAGGGCTCTCCCATTCCCATCATCACAATATTGCGAAGTGTGCCACCCTGAGTGCGGCGCAGTTCACGTTCGACCTGATGAACCTGTGCCACGATCTCGCTAGCAGTTAAATGCCGCGAAAAGCCCATCTGCCCAGTGGCACAAAAGACACAGCCCATCGCACAACCGACCTGACTGCTCAAACATGCGGTATAGCGCCCAGGAAAGCCCATCTGCACGGACTCGACTTCGGCACCATCATGCAGTCGCAGCAGATACTTGCGTGTAAATCCGTCCGAACTGGCGGTATCATCAACTAGTTCCATTGCACAAGGTTTGACCGCCTGCTCACTCGCCAACCAACGCTGAAGCGGTGGTTGGACACCTTCCGCTGACCCTAAATCATTTCGAAGCAGGCGACGTTGCACGGCCCGAAAAAGCGGCTTCGCATGCACAGGGTTGACACCTGATTCAGCAAGCTGTGCCTCGAGCGCCTCATAGCGCAGACCTTCTATCGAATTATTCACATCATCATTGCGTGCATACAGATTATATCCGCGTCAACTCCGTAAAACTCACAATATACAGAAGTCACTCTCATACATTGAATTAACTCTTATTTTTAAACTGATAGCTCCTAACGACTACGATTGACATTCCGGCATCCTAACTACATATTAAACACCTAAGATTTAGACCAATTCAGGTCGAAATCATCAACAACCTACGTATATACATATTATTATGGAACTCAAAAAAATCACTCTTCTCTTCTCTGTCATCGCACTTGCAAGTGCTAGCTTCCTCACTGGTTGTGGCGAAAAAAGCGATGCAGACAAAGCAGCTGATGCGGTTGAAGAAGCCGGCGACAAAGCTGCTGACGCAGTCAAAGGTCTGACAGACTAAGAAATCCAATCGGATTTAATACAAAAAGCGCTCTTTTATAGAGCGCCTTTTTTTGCTTTTTCGCCTAGCCTCAGCGCTCAAGTCTCAGCTCATTTTGCGTTGCTCATTCTCCGAAAGCCTGGGGTTGCTCTGGAATACGAATCGACTAGACTTCACACCTCTCCTTAAATTCCAAAAACAACCGACAAACTATTATGGCAAAATCACTCGACGCAAAAAGTAAGACCAAGAAGGCTCCACAAAAAACCGCTAAGGAAAAAAAAGAGGCTAAACGCCTAAAGAAGAAAGGCTAATAATAGGTCCGTGCCCACTCGGAACATCGGACAGCATCAAACTCGGAAAGCGTCATGCCGTTATCTTTAAAATCGCACACAATAAAGCGTTTCCCAGCCAGACCCGCAGCCCAGACAAATGAAACCCCACCCCTCCGAAGAGAGGTGGGGAGTTTGTTTTTTACCTTACTAGTTACCCCTAACTAACATATGAAAAAGCCATGCAATGCATGACTCCCTGTTTAGTATCCGCTACGGTGAAGAAGTTCCAGCTATTTATCGTTTTTTTAGACACTTCGTCAATTACTGGAAAACCAGTTATATCTCTGCGGATAAAAACGACCCGCTTCGTTACAATGAACAGTTAAAGGCGTGTGGGCGACCCGCCCACATCCACAAACAATGAGGGCGGATCGCCCTCACTCTATGACAAAATACATGCACAAAGGCTCGGAATCGAATGAAGCAATCGTATTGGCATCAATCCATTCGCTACAAACATCCGCAGTGCCTGGCCTCATATCAATGCCAATATCCAGATCACGCCCGCTCATACAGCGTGCTGTAGAGCATTTCGGCACTGAAGGTTCGACGAGCGATCTGCTTGAAACTGGTTGCGGCTAGGATCGCCTCAGCGGGTGTCACAGTACGGGCGGTGATCTTTGCCACGCAGCGAAAAAAGGCATACAAGATGGTGAGCCAGATGCGGGCGCGGAGTCGTCGCCAACCACTGGCGGGAATCTGAAAGTCCGAGAGCAACCATTGGGCGGCCGGTGTGCTGGCCCGCTCAAGGACTGACACGACCCGCCGAACGGTGGCGGCATCGAAATTATCGAAAAAAAACAGCGTAACGATCAAATCGTAGCGACCTTCGGGCAACTTCTCAGTGGTCATATCCGCCTGCTGAAAAGCAATGCGATCGGTGTCGATGCCTGCGGCTTCGAGCCTAGTTCGTGCCACCCGCAACATCGCAGCGCTTTCATCGAGCACAGTAATCAGTGTATTTGGAAACTGCTCAACGAACGGCAGTAGAAAGGAACCATTGCCCTCACCGACTAAGAGTGCGTGCTGAATCGCAGGCCCTTCGGCTAGGTGCTGTAGGTGGGCAAGCCGTGCATCTAGCAACGAACCTCCGATCGTCACTGATTCAATCAGTTTATAAAATCGAGCGATGCTGCAATAGGACATAAAAAGGATTTCTGGAGGGAAACGCTCCTCGTTTCCACTGAATTAACGATCAATCTCAAACAGAGTATACAAAATCAGCCAATGCTCATGTGAACATTGGCTGATAAAAATTAGTGCGAGTTCGTCTCGAACTACCCTGCTACGTTCGCGTGGAAGTTATTACCCGCAGTGGTTGCTTTCACGTAGTCCTTACGAATCACGAAATCGCCGAAGCGTTCGCCCTCGTTGCGCTCCTTGGCGTAAGCCAGAAGTAGCGGACGTAGCTCTTCGATGATTTGCTCGTGCGTGATCGAGGTGCGGTAGAGCTTGTTCAAGCGTTCGCCATCGAAGCCAGCACCGAGATACAGGTTATACTTACCGGGAACTTTACCAACCAAGCCGATCTCACCAAGATACGGACGGCCACAGCCATTCGGGCAACCTGTTGAGCGAATCACGATCTCGTCCTCTCTGAGCCCGGCTTCCTCGAGAATCACCTCGAGGTCGGTGACTAGAGTCGGCAGATAGCGCTCAGACTCAGCAAGTGCGAGTCCGCAAGTTGGCAGCGATACACAAGCGATCTGGCTGCGACGCATGCCGGATGCAGTCTTGTAGGCATCAAGCTTGTATTGCTCAACGAGGGCGTCGATCTTGCCCTTGTCAGCGGCATCGACATTGCCGATCAGCACGTTCTGATTACCAGTGAGTCGGAAGTCCCCCGTGTGCACTTTAGCGATTTCGAGCATACCGGTCTTCAGTGGGCTACCGTCAGTATCAACGATACGACCACCTTCGATGAACAGGCCGAGATTCCATTTGCCGTTAGTGCCTTCGCACCATCCGTAGCGATCGCCCGTGCTGGTGAATTTATAATCGCGCGCATCTTCGAGCTTGTAACCGAGTCGTGACTCGAGCTCGTTGCGGATCCAGTCTACCCCGAAACGTTCGACAGTGTATTTGAAACGCGCGTTGGTGCGTGCTTCGCGTTTGCCATGGTCGCGTTGAATGGTGACGATTTTCTCTGCGACTGCGACTGCTTGCTCTGGGGTGCAAAATGCCATGACATCAGCCAAGCGCGGGAAGGTCTGCTCATTGCCATGGGTCATACCCATGCCACCACCGACAGTCACATTGAAACCAGCGAGCTTGTCATTTTCGAGGATTGCTATGAAGCCGAGGCAGTTCGCAAAAATATCAACGTCGTTGTAAGGCGGAACCGCCACCGCGATCTTGAATTTACGCGGCAGGTAGGTCTTACCATACAGTGGCTCCACATCGCTGCCACCACAGTCCAGAGAACGCTCCGCGGCTTGCGGAACAGTCAGTTTGAGTGGCTTACCATCCAGCCACATTTCAGAAAACGCAGGTGTCTGCGGCTTGAGGTGCGCGTCAATCTCGTCAGTGATTTGTTGCACCTGAGTATGCACTTCGGAAGCAAAGGGGTTGGGATTACACATCACATTGCGATTCACATCACCACAGGCTGCAAGTGTCGTCATCGCCACGTCATTACAACGGCTAATGACCTCCTTGAGGTTACCCTTGAGGATACCGTGCAACTGAAAGGCCTGACGTGTCGTCAGTTTCAAGGTGTTGAACGCGCAATAGTTAGCCAGCTCATCCATCAGGATCCACTGCTCAGCCGTGCAGATACCACCTGGCAAGCAGATCCGGGACAAGAATGAGTAGGCCTTGTCGAGCTTGTGCTTACGCCGCGCGCTACGTACATCGCGGTCGTCTTGCTGATAGAGACCGTGAAATTTAGTCAACTGCTGGTCATCGGCTGCGATCGAACCAGTGGAGACATCGGCAAGCCCTTCCAGGATGGTGCCACGTAGATAGTCGCTGCTATCTTTGATGCCTTCGTTTTTGTGCAGTTTCTGCGGTGTTTGACTGTCGGAAATCATAATAGAAGTCGGAATAAATGCATTAAGCGGACCCTTGTAAATATCGAAGATTACTGGATGCGCAGATAAAACTTGCACTAACCCTAGCTCCTTTCTTTAGTTTGTCACTCATAAACCTAAGAAAAGAATCAACAGCCCGAATTCGTGCTAGCATTTCAGCCGTACAATGCTTTCATTCCACACTTTTCAAACCGCGAACTATCATGAGCAACTCTGACGCTTCCCTACCAAACACAGCACCCTTCACACCCGACCAGGTGCAATGGCTCAACGGATTCTTGCCGAATCTTCAACCCGACCAATTGATTTGGATGGAAGGCTTTATCAGTGGCCTCCGTGTTGGTAAAGGTGGCGCCGCGGCAGTTGTACCTGCGACAGCGCCGACATTAACTGTTCTGTTCGGCTCTGAGTCGGGCAACGCCGAAAGCCTCGCAGATCAAACTGTAAAAACCGCGGCAAAGGCAGGCTTCAAAGCGAAGGCTGTCAGCATGAGCGACATCAAACCAGCGAAGCTCAAGGGCATCGAAAACCTACTCGTGCTCGTCAGCACTTGGGGCGAAGGCGATCCTCCCGAGAATTCGATCGATTTCATCCAAACATTGATGAGCGACAAGGCTCCGAGACTCGAAGGCACTCGTTTCTCGGTACTCGGTCTCGGCGATACCAGCTATGAGCATTTCTGCAAAATGGGCATCGATATTGACGCCCGCCTCGAAGCCCTAGGTGCACAGCGTGTATTCGAGCGCAAGGACTGCGATGTCGATTTTGACGATGACTACGCGGCATGGAGCACCGGCGCTATCGCCGCTCTTTCAGCCCTCGCCGCCCCAGCAGCCGCACCAGCCAGTGCCGCAGCAGTACCGGCGACTGCTACCGTCAAATACTCGCGCAAAAATCCTTTTCCTTCTGAGCTCACCGAACGCGTGATGCTCAATGGCGCAGGCTCTGCCAAGGAAACAATCCATCTAGAATTTAGTCTCGAGGGTTCCGGCCTCGAATATGAGGCGGGCGACGCGCTCGCGGTGATTCCTCACAACGCGCAAGACGTGGTCGATGCGATCCTGACAGCAACCAAGCTCGACGGCAGCGCCACAGTCACACTTAAAGACGGTGAATGTACACTCAGCGACGCCCTCACCCGCAAGCTCGACGCGACAGCGATTTCTTTGCCAGTGCTCAAGCGCTACAACGAAATTGCGCTCAACGATCAACTCGCTGAATTGATCGATCCAGCCAACAAGGCAAAACTGAATGACTACATTCACGGTCGCGAAATAATTGATGTGCTAATCGACTTCCCCGCGAACGAGATCACCGCGAACCAGCTCGCAAGCACGATGCGGAAATTACCGCCACGTCTCTATTCGATCGCATCGAGCCTCAAGGCACACCCCGGCGAAGTTCACTTGACTGTCGGGGTCGTCCGCTACGATAGCAATGGTCGTGAGCGCAAGGGAGTCTGCTCCAGCTTTCTCGCTGACCGCATCGAAGAAGGCAGTACAGTCGACATCTTCGTCACAGCGAACAAACATTTCAAGGTTCCGGCTAATCCAGACGCGCCACTCATCATGGTCGGCCCTGGAACTGGTATCGCCCCGTTCCGCGCATTCATCGAAGAGCGTCAAGCCACCGAAGCCAAGGGCAAGAACTGGCTCATCTTCGGCGATCAACATTATTTGACCGACTTCCTTTATCAGACCGAATGGCAAAGCTATTTGAGCGACGGTGTGCTCACCAAGCTCGACGTAGCCTTCTCCCGCGACCAAGCCGAGAAAGTTTATGTGCAGGACCGCATGCGTGAAAACGCCAAGGAGCTGTATGCATGGCTCGAACAAGGCGCCTCTTTCTGCGTTTGTGGTGATGCCACCCGTATGGCCCATGATGTCGATAAAGCCCTGCACGATGTAATCGCCCAACAAGGAGGCCTCAGCGAAGAAGCCGCCGTCGATTACGTCAAGCAGCTCAAAGCCGACAAACGCTACCTGCGCGACGTGTATTAAAAAAGAAGTTAGAAGGTAGTAGCCAGAAAGAAGCCTCAGATCGGACTTCTAACTCCTGACTTCCAACTTCTAGCTCCTGATCAAATGTCCTCCCCCACTCCAGTCGACGTTCTTTGCGTAGGCTATGCGTGTGTGGATATTAACTTTAACGCAGCGCACCACCCGACAGCGGATGAAAAACTGCGCGCCACCAACATGCACACCTGTGGCGGCGGCCCCGCGGCCAATGCTGCAGTTACCATCGCACGGCTCGGCGGCTCAGCACGCTTTAGCGGCTACTTAGGCAACGATGCCTTTGGCGACGCGCACCTGCGCGAGTTCGCCAACCATGGCGTGCATGCCGACGCCCTACATCGCGGCGATGCACCCACACCCGTCGCAGCAGTCACGATCAAGCCCAACGGTGAGCGCTCGATCATCGACTATCGTGCCCCTTCTGCGATCGCAGCGGAAGACACGATCTCGCTCGCAAAATTTCCCGCCAAGGTGCTATTGATCGACGGCCACCAGCCACTGCTATCCCTAACACTCGTCGAAGAGGCCAGAGCGCTCGGCATTCCTTCGATATTGGACGCAGGTTCCATCAACGACGGCACCCAACTACTTTACAACAAGGTCGATTACCTGATTACCTCCGCGAAATTCGCCAAACACTACAGTGGCGAAGACGATCCACGCACCGCTCTGGCGGCCCTTGATGGCGCAGCCCCGCTGATCGCCTGCACTTGGGGAGCGGACGGCGTGTATTGGCAAGACAAATACGGCCAACACCATACCCCCGCATTTGACATTGAAGCGGTCGATACCACCGGAGCCGGTGATGCCTTTCACGGCGCATTTGCGCTCGGGATCGCCGAAGGGCTCAAAACCAAGCAGAATATGCGCCGTGCCTGCGCCTCTGGTGCACTCACTTGCCTCAAAGCCGGCGCCCGCAGCTCACTGCCAACACGCAAAGCCGTTGACGCGCTTTGCCAGTAGGTAGCGCATATGCGTTTATTATGCCCTTGGGTGCCCGCACCGCACTCGATTGCACTGCACTCAGACATTTTTGCACAGGATGCGTTGCGGGACGC
>JABJQI010000237.1 GCA_018663485.1 Opitutia bacterium | reverse complement strand
GGACTTCTTCTTCCAGGAACTCTGTGAAGAGGAGCGATTCAACAAGCTCCACAACGCGGGCTACAAGTGCTGGGAGCTCTTCCCTAGCGACGAGTAAAACAGGCCCTGGCCCCCGGTTCACGCCGGGGGCTTTTTTTGCGATCTAGTAGGTGGCTTCCTTTGGGTAGCCACCCGATTGGAGTCGAATAAACTGATTGCACCTCCACGCGACCAGAGCTGAAACAGGCATTGTTGCGCCCCCGATTCATTTCATTCACTCCCTATCGACGTGGCACAGAAGCATCTACGGCAGACCTTAGGGCTGTCTGTCCGACTTTGTAGCGCTTGTGCGATGACACACTATAAAATGTGACGCAGACAGACAGCAATGTCTGTAACACATTTGATCGAGCTGTTCGTTGGGCGGGCGTGCTAAGGCTGGCCCCTACAATGTGGGTGACGCGGAGTTCACCCCTCCCAATTACTACGCTCAGCTATCGCGCTTGCGGATCAGCACCCGTCCTTCGTAGACCCAGCGATAGGGGCGATGCTCACCACGGTTGATACGTTTGCGGGTAAATTCGAGCAGCTTTTGCTTCTTTTCGATTAGAATGGAAATGACACAAGTCATTTCCGACCAAAGCTCTGGATCGGGCAGATCTTTGATTGCCTGTTGCAGTTGAGCCATGTTCGGAATAAATTTGCTCGATTCACTTCGGGGTGAACGAGAGGAGTCTCTGGGGGATCTTTGTGGCGATGGGGGCATGGCTCTAATACTCAGGAAACTATGATTGAGATCAAATAATTGAAAAATATTCCAAGCTGACAATGGAAATCGAGAAAGTGAACGCTCTAGGCAGAATTCACTTGATCTTGTGGGCTTCATACTTCTTTTTGCCCGAATCGATTTGAGATGGCGCGGTCGCCAAGTGGTAAGGCCGAGGACTGCAAATCCTCTATCGTCGGTTCGATTCCGACCCGCGCCTCCATCTTTCCCCACCCCAAGCGAGCGGCTTCGGGGATTTTTTGTATCCATTGCCCGCGTGCGTGCGGGCTGGGATGAGGATCTGCTATAGGAAATAGCGCACGTAGCCGTCTTCGCGCACCTTTTCGAGCCAGCGGTCTTGAGTTTCGCGGGCGATTTCGCCGACGAGCACATTTTCGATCGCATCGCGCACTTCGCCTACGGGCTGGATCAGTTCCTCGCGCTTGTCTTCACAGTAGAGAATGAAAATGGTATTGTTTAGTTCTACAGGTTGACTGTGTTTGCCGGGCTCGAGGTCGAATGCGACAGCGCTGAGCTCTTTACGGATGTCTTGGCGCTCGATCCAGCCCCAGTCACCTCCTTTGCGGCTCATTTCATCCTGGCTGTATTTACGGGCTAGGTCACCGAAGTTGTCACCTTCGTCGAGTTCTTGGATGATCTTGTTGGCTGTTTGATGGAGTAGGGCGGTGCCTTCGTCTGCCATTGGCGTCAGGATGATCTGACGCAGATGCATGGCTTCTTCTTGGTAAAAACGAATCTTGTTTTGAATGTAGAAGGCTTGAATGCGTTCTGGGCTGATCTCGGACTGAGACTTGCGGTTTTGTTGGCGCATAACGTTGACCACGACGCGCTTATAAATGTTTTCGCGAAACTCGCGTGCGGTCAGTCCTTGCGCACGTAAATATTCTAAGAAGCGACTACGGTCGCCACCGAAGTCGCGGTTAAGGACTTCGTCGTATTCCTGGTCGATGTATGACTGTGGGAGTAGTAAGCCTTTTTCTTCAGCTGCTTGTACGATCAAAATGCGGTCGATCAAGTTTTGGAGCACCTCACGGCTCATGCGGTCGATGCTCTCGGAGAATTCTTTTTCGGAGCGGGCATCGGCGCGCAGACGTGGAATGATCGGTTCGAGCTCTCTACGGAGTTGTTCGATGGTGATGATTTCACCTTCTGCGATGGCGGCGATGCCATTACCCATACGGATTAGAGCGGCGTCTTGCTGGGCCTGCGTATGATGCGCGAGGCCCAGGAGGGCGAAGGAAGCGAAGAGAAGCGAAAGAGAGTGTTTAAGTGACATGATGCACATGGCAGATGAATGAATTTTTGAACTTAAAATTAACAGTAGAATGGGATCTTGTGTGGTCAAGCGGCGAAAGTAGTCCTTATTAGGCAGATGGCTGCCGGTTGCGGATCAAGTATTTCTGAATCTCTCGTAGCCTCTTCAGTGGATCTTTGGCCGTGAGTCTTGGGAAGCGTGCTCCCGTTTTAAGGAATTCGCTGCTTTTGTCGGGTTGTGCGAGACGGCATATCAGGCGTTCGCTCTCGCTTTCGACACGGCATACGCCGGCGTCTTCGGCAAACACGCGCACACGGCTGACTTCGATCAGCGCCTGAGTGGCGCGGGGTAATGGACCAAAGCGATCAGTCATTTCTGCGGCGATTTCTTGAATGATTGCGTCGCTATTGGCTAATGCGAGGCGACGATAGAGGTCGATCCTGAGGCGCGGTTCAGCGACGTAGTCGGCGGGCAGGGCGGCTTCGATCAGTTGATCCGAATGGTCGTTATATTCGGCTTCTTTGATCGCGGCGAAGGCGAAGCTACCAGTGGTGCGGCGCGAACGCGAACCACCTTCACCAGTCGCGATGAAGTCGAGCTTCACTTCGGCGCGGATACGATCGGCGCCTGGCTCTCCCTTGAGTCGGGCAACGCTTTGTTTGAGTAATTGGCAATAGAGCTCGAAGCCGACACCAGCGATGTGGCCACTTTGTTGTGAGCCCAGCAGATTGCCAGCACCGCGAAGTTCAAGGTCGCGCATCGCAATGCGAAAGCCTGCACCGAGCTGATTGTGCTGCTTGAGGGCGTTTAGGCGCTTTTGCGCGGTATCGACCAATGCGGCGTGTCGATGAAGTAGCAGGTAAGCGTAGGCTTGTCGTTTGAAGCGACCGACGCGGCCACGAATCTGGTAGAGCTGTGCCAGCCCAAAACGGTCTGCGCCTTCGATGATCAGGGTATTACAATTAGGGATGTCGATACCTGACTCGATGATTGTAGTGCAGACCAATACATCAAATTCACCAGCGACAAATTGGGTCATGATTTTTTCCAGCTGGCCTTCATCCATTTGTCCGTGGCCGACGCCGACGCGCAATTTCGGGTGCATTTCGCGCACTTGATGCGCCACGCCTTCGATTGTTGAGACGCGGTTGTGCAGGTAGAAGACTTGGCCGCCGCGATCTGTCTCGGCTTGGATCGCACTTTTGATGAGATCCGCGGAATAACTTTTAACGATAGTCTCGATCGGGCGTCGATTGACGGGCGCAGTCTCGATTACACTCATAGATCGGGCACCTGAGAGCGCCATATAAAGTGTGCGCGGGATCGGCGTGGCGCTGAGTGTGAGGATATCGACATTGGCGCGCAGTTGTTTGATGCTTTCCTTCTGCTTTACGCCGAAGCGCTGCTCCTCATCGACGACCAGTAAGCCAAGGTCTTGAAAGTGGACATCCTTGCTGAGCAGTCGGTGCGTGCCGATCACGATGTCGATCCGGCCTTCGGCAAGGTTGGCAATGATTTCCTTGTTTTGCTTCGCACTGCGAAAGCGACTGACCATATCAACGATGATCGGGTATTCGGCCATGCGCTCGCGAAAAGTATTCAGGTGTTGTTGGCAAAGCACGGTGGTCGGCACCAATAGGGCGACTTGTTTGCCAGCGAGCACTGCTTTGAGCGCGGCGCGGATAGCGACTTCGGTTTTGCCAAATCCCACATCGCCGCAAATGAGACGATCCATCGGCAACGCTGCCTCCATGTCCGACTTGGTGGCTTCGATGGCAGTGAGTTGATCGGGTGTTTCGGTAAACGGGAAGGCACCTTCGAATGTAGCTTGCCAAGGGTGATCCGGTGGAAAGGTGTAGCCGCCGTGTTGACTGCGCTCGGCATGCAGGCTGAGTAGCTCGGCGGCATAATCGAGCGTGGCTATTTCGGCGGCGGCGCGAGTCTTGTCCCAAGCGGCTCCACCGATCTTGCCGAGCTTTGGGCTCGATTTAGTCAGGCCTACGTAGCGCGTCAACAGGTGCGACTCGTGTAGTGGCACATGCATCGTCATTTGATCGGCAAATTCGACGGTGATCACTTCTTTCGCGCCGCCTTGGATCTCTAGCTGACTCAGCCCGCGAAACAGGCAAACGCCATGTTGCAAATGGACGAGGGGATCGCCGTCGGCGAGCTCTGTGAAATCGAGCAATTGATCGACATGTGAAATGGTCGGCCGCGCACGTTCCTGTGTGCGGGTAATTTTGCGCCGCTGACGTCCAAAGTATTCAGTGTCAGTAATTAGAACGATGCCGGATGAGCCCTTCGTCTGCTTAAGTGGCAGCCATGTTGGCGACCCTTGACAGATGAATCCACCAGAGACGATACCGTGCAGATACTTGGGCTTTAGCTTCGCGGTGAGTGGATTCTCGGCCAGCAACTCTGCAATACGCGCGGTTTCACTCTCGCTGTGAGTGACGAAGTAGAGTGTGCGCTTCTCTTTTTTCGACCAGTCGGCGATACTGCTTTCAAACTTGGTGCGCGCACTTTGTTCGGACTCGAAGCGATCGAATCCGACCTGCACTGCATCTGTGTGATGACGGTAATTGGCTGTTGGTTCGGTGGCGAGTTCGACGCGCTTAGCTTGGTCAAACAGTGCGGGGTCTGTATCCACTAAACAAATACCTAGGTGCAAATCGTTGGCTTGCTCGCGGCGTGCAAAGACTTGCTCGAAGCTACGGGTCTTGCTGCTGCTAGCCGTTAGTTTTTCAAAACGGTAAGGATGCTCGCGCAGTAGTTGCGACGGTTCTTCAAGAATCCATGTAATCGGCTGATCAGTGAAATAGTCGATCAATTGCCCATCCGCGACGTTGGTTTCTTTAGCACTTTCAGCGGCCGAGATCGTGATGTTGCTAACCTTTTCTAGTGTGCGTTGAGTACTGGGATCGAAGCTGCGAATGCTTTCGATCTCGTCGCCAAAGAAGTCTAGGCGGTAAGGCTGATTGGCATCGTAGGGATAGACATCAATCAGGCCGCCGCGTGTGGCGATCTGACCGGGATGTTCGCAGAGCGCTTCGGAGTCGTAGTTGAGCTCGCTGATGAGTGTGTTGACCAGTTGTTTAAAGGAATGCGCTTCGCCGTTGCGGAGCTTCACTTGCCGGCTTTCAAACTGTGTGCGCTCCGGGCAGTTGCCTAGGATCGCTTCCGGCGTAGCCACAATCAGGCGCGCCTTGTTACTCGAGCGTAGCAAGGCACTGAGGACGGATAGGCGCTCGCAGATGCGGTCTGCGCGTCGAGTGACGTCGATGTCCGGTGGTGGCACTTCTGAAAAGTGCAAGACCTCTAGTACGATCTTCGGTGCGAGCCATTGAGCATAGGTTTCGGCCTCGGTTGCTAGTTCTTGTGCACGGCGTGGGTCGGTTACAAGCAGCACGCTGGTACGCTTGGCCTGTTGCTTAGCAAGAGTGGTGATTAGTGCCGCTCGGGCTTCGGCACTGACTCCGTGAAAGAGAGTGGCCGCTGCGCTGTTTGTGAGGAGGTCCGACATTAATCTTTTAGTTGTTGAAGCGCGTGCTCGGCGGCGGCCGATTCGGCGGACTTTTTGGAGCGACCGCAGCCGCGCCCTAGTTCTTTGCCGTCGAGTTTCACGACCGCACTGTAAGTGCGCGCATGCTCGGGGCCTTCCTCTGGCAGTGCTTTGTAGTCTGGTACCGCACCGCTATGATGCAGTTGCGTCCATTCTTGTAGGCGTCCTTTCGGATTGCCAAATCCACCGTTGCTTTGAGCTTTCTGTATGGCGTCGCCGAGGGCTTGCAGGATGAAGGTGCGGGCGGCTTGGATGCCGCCGTCGAGATGAATCGCACCAATCAGGGCTTCAAAGGCATCTTCCAGCATGCTGGCGCTTGGCTCGGGGTGGTGTTGGCGCTGTGCTTCGCTAACTTGTAAGAGTGAGCCGAGCCCGAGCCTCTGTGCGTGGGCGGTGAGCGCCTTACCATTGACGAGGCTGGCACGGCTGTGGTCGAGCGCACCTTCGTCGAAGTCGGGTTTGTTTTGGTAAAGTGTTTCTGCGACGACCAGGTCGAGCACGGCATCGCCGAGGAATTCAAGGCGCTGGTTATCGCCCAGTTCGAGGTCACAGCTTGGGTGGGTGAGAGCAAGTTCCAGCAAAGTAATATCAGCGAAGTGGTAGCCGAGCTGTTGTTCAAAGAGGTTCAATCGGTGCGTCATGGGCAATTTATTCAGGTATCGTGGCTTTCCGCTTGCACGAAATGTTATTTTGGAATTACTCTATGCTTGTCTAAAGCAACGGCTATACAATGCCGAAAATAGAGTCAGCAGCTATTAATAAACTACCTTTGCCTAAACAAAAAACTAAAAAAAACGGGGCCAAAATATTTGTCCTCGACACCAACGTTCTTCTCCATGACCCCCAGTGTCTACATAAGTTTGAGGATAACACAGTTGCCATCCCAGTCGAAGTTCTTGAAGAACTCGACCGCAAGAAATCCGCTCCAGGGGAGTTAGGGTTTTCTGCTAGGAAGATCCATCGAGATCTGCGAGCGCTGTTTGACGAGGAACTCGCCGTCCCGCCAGAAATGAAGGGGCAGGGGAATTCCGCGCTCAGTTGCGATTTACCGAATGGTGGTCGCTTGATTGTGGTGATCAACGACTATTTTGTATCTGGCAATACTCAGAGCGAGGGTATGAATCGCCTACGGGCAACGCTGGTTGATATGGAGAAAATGGACAGCCGTATTTTGGCGTCTTGCTTTTTTCTCAAGGAAGTGTGCACGGAGTGCCGTGTGATTTTAGTGACTAAAGACGCCAATATGGCGCTTAAGGGCATTGCGCTTGGCCTCGAAGTTCAGGACTACATGAACGATAAGGTCAAAACGGCCAATATCGGCGGTGGCATCAAGACAGTTGTCATCGAGGACGTTGAGTATGAGCGCTTCATTGAAGAACATGGAGTCGATCTGACGCCGGAGCTAACCAGCCATCTGTATATTAACGAATATATTTATCTGAGCAACGGTGAGTTTCGCGAACCCGCACGCTACCGTGGGGACGGGCAAATCGACGGGTTGATCTTAGGCAGTGGCGTGGGGATTAAGATCCCGAAAGG
>JABJQI010000178.1 GCA_018663485.1 Opitutia bacterium | reverse complement strand
CCAAACCAATCACCGTATCGTCGTTATCAAACAGCGGAACCTTAGTCGTGCACAACCAGTCGAGCGAACCATCGGCAGATGGCACCAATTCGATCTGATTATGAATCGGCTGCCCCGTACGAATGACGCGTTGGTCATCCGCATAAAACCCATCTGCCAAGAAATCGGGGCTATAATCATAATCCGTTTTACCGATCATCTTCTCGATCGATTCCTCACCGAGCGTCTGCGCAAAACTTCGCCCGCCGCCCATAAAACGACTCTCGCGATCCTTCACAAAGAAAAATGCACCGGGCACGCAATCAAACAAAGACTCCATCATTTGCCCGGGACGCAAAGCCTGAAAAAAAGACTCCTGCAGAGAATGGGGTATATATTCGTCTTGGAAATACTGAGCCATAGATCATATAAAACAAAACAACCTGACGCAATACGACAAGAAATTAATCTTATATATTTTTAATTAGTTTTACCGCACGCAAGCGAATACCTACAAAAAGTAAGCGTAATATATTGCAAAACAACAACTTAAATTATTTAATACGTATGATTATTCATGCTTAATAGCGACATCTAATAAATAATCAATCCGCGACATCAGCTTGGTAATTTGTATAAAATGCCAGTCGTGCACAACGACCACACTTTTTGAATGCGCATCATCGAAACAGATAATAAGCGGCTAGTTCTGAATCTGATAAAATGCTCGATCAAATCACACGCATTGCGCTGGGAAATAATACACATTCAAATCCAAGCCATCCATGCACTCACAAACAACCCGAAACCACCCAATTCAATGACGATATTTGTCAATAAATTAATAAATTATAAATTCTAATAGCCTATATCAGGCAAGATGAAAGACAGAAATATAACCTATAAAACTATAATAGAAAGGTATTTACAATAAATACTAACGTATTTAGTCAATCTATTATAGCATTTAAGAAGATCGGATTCACAAAAAAACTCATTGATTCGATTGCAGTTTTTCGTATAGATTTCAACAACTACACTGATTCGGTGTCTAGATCCCTTCAACACACATACTATTTATGGCCTCCAAAGATAAATACTCCAATGACCTCGGGCTCACGCTCGGCATGCTCACGCTCCGCATTTGGCTTGGCTGCCGCGCGATCTTAACCGGCATCGAGAAATATGCCGGCACGCAAAACAGCGACAAGGATGTCCTAATTGACGGCGCTACAAACGCCTACGGCCTTACTGATACGGTGACAGGCAAGGTTTACTCGTTCAGCAACTACCACGGCGTGCCAGTGCCACTCTACGACAAATTTAATAGTGAGCCACTCATTCCAACCTGGGGTCTCAACCTGTTCGACACAATCCTCGGCCCCGCGCTAATCCTCCTTGGCCTTGGTGTATTATTCGGCATTGCACAACGCATCTCATTATTCGCGATGGGCCTAGTGTATACTAGCCTCACCTTCGGCCTGATCTTGATCAATCAGAGCTCGGGCGTCGCCTGGCTAGGCGTGCACATTATTATGGTCGTGATGGCACTGGCACTCGCAAAGCACAATCGCTTCGCAGTCCTCAAAAAATGGTAACCCCAACCGAGACACAGCCATGAACTTAAAACTCCCAACTCTTTCCCGACGTGACTTCCTCGCCAAGTCCACCCTCGGCGCAGGCTTGGTGCTAGGCGCGCCCTCGATTTTACGCGCTAAACAAGCAGGCGCTCCCGCCGACGACATCCGCGTGGGCTTCATCGGTTGCGGCAAGCAACACGAAGTGCTGTTTAACGCGATGGTCAACATCCCCGGCATTCGCTATGTCGCTGCCTGCGATATCATGAAAGCTCGCGTCGGTCGGACCTTTTCTACCATCAAATCGCGCTTCGACACCAACATTAACCGCTACCTCGATGCCGAGGAGATGCTCGAAAAAGAAGAGCTCGATGCGGTATTTGTCGCCACACCCGACTTCTGGCACGCTCCACACACCATCATGGCACTCGAAGCCGGCTGCGATGTGTATTGCGAAAAGATGATGTCCAACACCCTCGAGGGCGCGCGCAGTATGGTCGCCGCGATGGATCGCACTGGCAAACTCTGTCAAATCGGCCACCAGCGCCGCAGTAATCCACGCTACCGCTACACACTGGAACAGCTCATCCAAAAGGAGCAAATTTGCGGCCAAATCGTCAACATTAACGGCCAGTGGAACCGCGCACTCAGCTCATCGCAGGACATCGTATCCAAGCCATCAATCCTGCCAGACGCTGAAACCCTGCGAAAGGCCGGCTTCAACACTGGTGCCGACCACGAACTCTCACTCGATGAGCTCCGCCACCGTTTCTTAAACTGGCGCTTCTACACCGATCTCTCTGGCGGACCAATCTCCGACCTCGGCGCCCACCAAATCGACATTTTCAATTGGTACTTAGGCTGCCAGCCGACTTCGCTGATGGCATCCGGAGGTCGTAGCTACTTTAAAGATCGCGAGCACTTCGACAATGTTATGTGCATCTTCGACTATGATACCCCACAAGGTAATGTACGTGCATTTTACCAAGTATTGACCACCACTAGTTCTGGCGGCGGTTATTACGAGTCCTTCATGGGCGCCGAAGGCACGATCAACATTTCTGAGCGCGAAGCCTACACCAAGATTTACAAAGAATCGGGTGCCGATAGCGCTAAATGGGATAATCTGGTACGCCGCGGTTTCCTCAAAAAAGAAGCCGCCGGCAAAGCCGCTGGTGGCGCCGATGCCATCGCCTCCTACGAGTCGGCACCACCCGACGAATATGCACTGCCTGGGGGCCTGAGCAAAGCACCGCACCAGCCGCATATCGAGAATTTCTTGGACACCATTCGTGGTAATGCCAAGCTGACCTGCGATGCCCGCCATGCCCTCGAATCCGAAGCGCCGATTTACTGGGTCAACCAAGCGGCAGAATCCAAAGAAACCATATTCTTCACCGACGAACATCTACACACTTAGAGAAACTTTAGAGCTGAAACTTGAGAATAGAGAGCAGTGATTTCACTGCTCTTTCAACCAAGCACTTCCAACCAACAACAATACCATGAAAAACCTAATACTACTCTCGACTGCCTGCAGCGCATTGATCTTCACTGCCTGTGGCGACAAAGCGGCATCCAACGACAGCGCATCTGCTCCTGAAGCAGCTGCCAGCAGTGGCAGCATGCCACTCATCACCGAGATTCCACCAGAATTAATCGAAGGCACACCGCAGCCAATCAAAGTCGACAACCTGGAGAAGGCACCCAACAGCGCGCCCGTGCTCATGGTTCCTGAAGGCACTGTGCTGCTCTCTGCTGGCAAGACCGTCACCGGTAGCGACGACTTCCCAATCATTGGCGAGCTCGAGTACATCACTGATGGTGACAAAGAAGCTGGCGAAGGCTACTTCGTCGAGCTAATGGACGGCGCACAATGGGTACAGATCGACCTCGAAGCCGAAGCTGAGCTGGCTGCGATTTGGATGTGGCACTACCACTCGCAAAAGCGCGCTTACCACGATGTTATCGTGCAAGTCTCGAACGATCCTGAGTTCGCAACTGGTGTCACCACATTATTCAACAACGACTACGACAACTCAGCCGAACAAGGCAAAGGTTCCGACAAGCCCTACGTCGACACACGCTACGGTAAGCTGATCGATGCCAAAGGCACCAAGGCACAATACGTCCGCCTCTACAGTAACGGCAACACAGCCAACGACATGAACCACTACATCGAAGTGGAAGTCTACGGCAAGTAAGCCACGTATTCAGATTTCAATGACAATGGCCCGCATCTTATAATGCGGGCCTTTTTGTGCGCAATCACACGGCATAGAATGCGGTTCTTTACGCAGTAAAGGCCGTGTTGGCGTTGCCGCGCATCCGACGTAAACGCGACCGCTTCGAGAGGCACGTCCTACAACACGAAATACCCCATACCAATCAGAACTACACGTCCATGACGTCGTAGGCTTGCTGAAGGGCAACGATGGCATCGCCCTTGGGCATGAACTCGTGGCCGACGAATTGATCGTAGCCCGTCGCAGCGATCGCATTGGCAAGGCCTCGATAATTGATCTCCTGAGCATCATCTAGATCATGACGCCCTGGCACACCAGCGGTATGATAGTGACCGATCCATTTGCAGGCACGTTGAATATTACGGATCAAATTCCCTTCCATGATCTGCATGTGATAAATGTCGTAGAGGATCTTGCAGCGTGGGCTGTTGACCATTTCACAAAGTGCCACTGCCCAGTCGGTGCGGTCGCAAATGTAATG
>JABJQI010000023.1 GCA_018663485.1 Opitutia bacterium | reverse complement strand
CCTTGCATCCTTGGCTCCGAAGTGCTGCGACGCATTCAGCTGTGGCGCCGCAATCTGTGATGATGTGGCTTAAGTCTTTGAGTTCTGAAAAAAGTATTCGGAGCATGTATTTAATTTGCTCGAATCAACCATCAAGACCACCTCCTTTGCTAATTGTACCAGTATTTCTTTGAAGCCCGCCTGTTCTTCGAAGCCTTCGCTAGCACCACGTTCAATGTCGAGGCCGATACACGATATAAAGGCGATGCTGATGTTGTGCCGTTGTAAAGTCACATAACTATCGCTGCGAGTGAAGGTCTGCGTCTTCGGGTGGTAGCGACCACCCGTGGAGATGAGTTCTACATTGCCCATGCGTGCGATATGCTCGAGCACGGCGAAGGCATTGGTGACGACTCGGTAAGGCAGATCGGGCAACGCCGATACCAGTGCGAAGGCAGTCGTACTACTATCAAAGGCGTAGGTTTGACCTGGGCTGATTAATTCCAGCGCTGCCTTGGCAATGGCTTGCTTATACTCAACGTTGAGAGCGCGGCGCTCAGTGAAAGATTGCAATAAAGGGCGACCATTCAGACTACTGGCTCCACCATGCACACGTGCGAGTTGATTGTTGTCAGAGAGAATCTGAAAATCGCGTCGAATTGTTTCGTCGGTGCAATTAAACTGCTCCGCAAGGTCGACGGTGCGAACAGTCCCTTGCTCTTCAAGGAGTTGTAAAATCTGTTGGTGGCGTTCTTGTGCAAGCATGACGTGTGTAAGTTCTTTTATTTGGTAATTTGTTTGTTTTTGCAAGATATATGTTGACTTATGTGGGTTTATTTGGATTTAATTGTGAATTCCAACATTTCTCCAATCATTTCAACATGGGTAATACACTATTAAATCGCAGCCAAGTCGAGCATCTCGTACGCGCTAGTCTGCAGAGAAATATCGTTTCCGCCAGTGCGTCGAGCGCTGCGTCCGCAGGTCCTAACCCATTGGTAGTTAACATCAGTGCGCGCCATTGTCATCTTTCTCAAGCGTCGGTGGAGCTGCTCTTTGGTAAAGGCCACCAGCTGACTCCAATGAAAGATCTCTACATGGATGGTCAATTTGCTGCCAAGGAATCGGTCACGATGATCGGACCGCGTAGTCGGGTGATTTCGAATCTTCGTATTCTTGGTCCTTGCCGTGACTTTGATCAGGTCGAGTTGGCTTATACGGATGCGATCTCGCTTGGCTTCAAAATTCCGATCCGTAACTCTGGCGACATCGAAGGCACTCCAGGTTGTATGCTGATGGGGCCTGCGGGTTTCCTCAAGATGGACAAGGGTGTGATTCGCGCTGCGCCGCATGTACACATGGCACCTGAGGATGCGGTTTATTACGGCGTCGAAAACAAATCGTACATGAAACTCCGCGTTGGGGGCGACATCGGTGTCACCTTCGACCAGATGTATGTTCGTGTAGACCCTGCCTTCAAGCTCGAAGTTCACATCGATACAGACGAGGGCAACGCATGTGGCTTCTCGGATCAAACTCCTTGTGAGCTATTTAAATAACTTTCATTTCAACATACACATAACCACAAACCAAAATATATCATGAGTGAATCCATCGGATTGGTAGAAACAAAGGGCCTCACTGGCTCAATCGAAGCAAGCGACGCGATGTCTAAGGCCGCGTTAGTTACGCTTGTAAAGCAAGTCTCCATTGGCGGCGGCTTTTTGACCGTACTCGTTAAGGGTGATGTCGGCAGCGTTAAATCTGCTGTCGAAGCAGGTGCTGAAGCAGCAAATCGCGTAGGCGAATTGGTTGCATCGCACGTGATCGCACGTCCTCACGACGACCTACTTAAATACTTTCAAGCATAACCCTCAGGGAATTAAATATTATGGCTAAACAAGCAATAGGAATGATCGAGTGCAAGGGCTTCGTATGCCTCATGGAAGCATCCGATGCCGCACTAAAATCAGCTGACGTTACATTGACTGGCTGGGAAAAAATCGGAAGTGGTCTCGTGACTGCTTTCTTCACGGGTGATGTCGCTGCGGTTAAAGCTGCAGTTGAAGCCGGCGCTGACGCTGCAAGCTCTATGGGCGAAGTCGTTGCCGTCCAGGTAATCCCTCGTCCACACGACGACCTTTCCAAGCTAGGTAGCTGGATTGGTTAATTCGGTTTATCAGCTTTCGGTTCGTCAGTTTCAGTCTATATGACTGGGGCCGTTCTACCGTTTGCTAAAAATCTCTTATGAAGATCCTAATCGCCAACCTAGGTTCCACCTCCTTCAAGTATCGTCTTTTTGAGATGAGCGATACTGTTGCTAATCTTTTGGCAACTGGAGGATTTGAGCGCGTGACTGAATACACTCGGTGTATTGAGCAAATGCTAGAATCTCTGGTGGGTGAAGGGCATCTTCAATCCGGTAAAGATCTCGACGCGGTCGGCTTTAAAACCGTCCTCGGCAAAGATCTTAGTGGTTGTGTTGCCGCGGATGAGCGCGTCCTTGAAGCCCTTGATGGCTTCAAGGAGGTTGCTCCCGCTCACAATCCAGCCTACTCCGAAGGTATTCGCTGCTTCACCGAAAAGCTTCCTTCTGTAAAGCGTGTCGCTCTGTTTGAGACTGCATTCTTCCAGTGGACGAGTGATGCGTCCTCGACTTACGCCATCCCACAGGCATGGCGTGATCTAGGTATTCGTCGCTATGGCTTTCACGGTGCGAGCCACAAATTCATCGCCGAACGCTCCGCTGAGATGGTTGGTAATGAGGTCGTGGCTGAACGCGCTCGTCGTCTTTATGTCGACGGCCCGGGCAAATATACTGGAGTTCCTGTGCGAGTCATTTCTTGCCACCTCGGTGGTAGCAGTTCGGTCGTCGGTATTAACAACGGTGTTGCGATCGGTTCCAGTATGGGGTTCAGCCCTCAGAGTGGTTTGCCGCAAAACAACCGCGTTGGTGATCTCGACTCCATGGCGATTCCTTATGTGAGTAAGATGCTCGGCCTTTCCGTAGAGGAAGCCGAACGGCAGCTCAACAAAGAGAGTGGCCTACTTGGACTGTCTCAAGTCAGCAACGATGCACGCGATATCGACGAAGCAGCCGCAGCAGGTAATGCCAATGCTCAACTCGCGATCGATGTGCTCACCGATAGTATCCGTCACTGGGCAGGCTCTTTCTTTTTTAAGATGGGCGGCGCCGAAGTGATTTCATTCACCGCAGGTATGGGGGAAAACGATCCCGTTTTACGTGCGGCAGTTTGCGCTGGCCTCGAAGGGCTTGGCGTACAAATCCATCCCGAACGTAATGCGAAGGTGATTCGCGGAGCCGAAGGTGTCATCAGCTCGGACGACTCGACGATTAAAGTCGTGGTCATCCCGGCCAACGAAGAACTCGTCATTGCTCGCGAAGTATATCGCAATATTCAAGCGGGCTAACAATTTTCTAATAAGTAACAATTAATTCAAATCAACCCACATACTATTATGGCTAAACAAGCAATCGGAATACTCGAAACTAAGGGCCTTGTCGCTCTTGTCCAAGGCACAGACGCAATGTTGAAATCAGCAAACGTCGAACTTACCGGTCCTATGAAGGGCGTCGGTAGTGCACTTGTTAGTGTCGTCATCACAGGCGATGTCGCTGCAGTGAATGCTGCAATCGAAACTGGAGCAGAAACAGCTGGCCGTTACGGCGAAGTTGTCAGCGCCCACACAATCGCTCGGCCACACGATGATGTAGAAACAATTGTTCCTGCACTCAAGGCGACCGTTAAGCGCGCAACCAAGTAAATCCGATGTATCTGGGAACAGTCATTGGATCCGTCGTTTCGACGAAGAAGGATGAGAGCATGCGGGGCCGAAAGCTCCTCATGGTTCGTCCGATGTTGGTCGATCCTGAAGATCCCAGCAAATTCAAGCCCGGCACTAATACGATTGTCGTGATTGATACGCTGGGCGCCGGGGAGGGCGAATTCGTGATGTTTGCCCAGGGGAGTTCTGCTCGTCAGGCCAATGGTCTCAAAGCACTGCCAGTGGATGCCGCAGTTGTCGGCCTCGTCGATACAGTGAGCATCCTAGGCAAGAAGACCTACGAGGCGAAGAACAGCTAAACCTTAAACACCAAGGATTTTTACATGAGTCAATTGAATGAAGCAGCGATACGCAATGTGGTGAGTGAAGTGCTCGCCCAAATGCAATCCAAAGGCACGCTCGCGATGCCGTCACTACAAACTCGCCCCGGCAAGCACGGTGTCTTTGACGACCCCGAGCAAGCGGTGGCCGCAGCGCGTAGTGGATTCGAGCAACTCCAGCAAAAAGGCTGGGCCGCTCGTATCAAAATCGTTGAGCTGGTTAAGCAAATGTGTGTCGACAACGCTGAGCGTTGGGGACAGATCGAGTTTAATGAAACCAAAATTGGTCGCCTTGCGCACAAACCTGCTAAGCTTCAGGGCGTCAAGAATGTGCTCGGGCCAGAATACCTCACGCCTCAAGGCATGAGTGGTGATTTCGGTATCACGATGGACGAAGCTGCGCCTTGGGGCGTCATTGTTGCGATCACTCCACTGACGCACTCAGTGCCAACAATTGCTGGTAACATCGTCAACATGGTGGCTGCGGGCAACTCGATTGTATTTAATCCACACCCTGGTGGTGCCGGGGTGGCGGCACTCGCAATCGACGAGTTTAATGAAGCGATCAAAGCGGAAACTGGTATCTCGAACCTGCTCTGCACCATCGAAAAACCTTCGCTCGATTCTTTCAACGCACTCTGCACACACGACGATGTCAACCTGCTCTGCATCACCGGCGGCCCTGGTGTGGTCGACGCCGCCATGAAAACTGGCAAGCGTGCAATTTGTGCTGGCCCTGGTAATCCTCCAGTATTGGTCGACGATTGCAATCAGCTCGATTTCGACCGTGTCGCTCGCGATATTATCGCCGGTGGTGGGTTTGATAACAACTTGCTCTGCATCGGTGAAAAGCAAATCATCGCAGTTGGTGATTCGTATCAAAAGACACTTGCAGCCATGCAGCGACAAGGTGCAGTTCTATTGAATGCGCAGCAACTCGCCGCTATCAAAAGCGAAGTCTTCGACTTTAAAGATGGCGTCGGCTGTGGCTCTGCAGTGCTGAACCGTAAGTGGGTCGGAGCAAATCCGGATGCACTCGCACGTATCGCTGGGCTCAATATTGATTCCAGCGTTGAGATGCTCATCGCGGAAACCGATGCCAACGATCCATTCGTTCAAGAAGAGCAAATGATGCCGTTGCTACCAATCGTCCGCGCCAATGACTTCAGTCAAGGCCTCAGTATTGCGAAGCAATCCGAGCATGGCGACAAGCACTCCGCAATGATCCACACCATGAACGTCGCACGGATGACTGAAATGGGACAAGCGATGGACACTACGATTTTCGTTAAGAACGGCCCTTGTTTGGCCGGTCTCGGTCTCGGTGGTGAAGGCTTTATCAGCTTCTCCATCGCAACCACCACCGGTGAGGGCATCACCACGCCACGCACCTTTACTCGCTACCGTCGTTGCACCTTGGTGAATAACTTGAACATCGTTCAATAGTTCTTCTTAGGTCTCTAATCTCAGGTCTCACATCTTTTAACAAATGATCCTCGCACGCGTAGACGGCCATGCTGTAACCAGTATCGGCCATGCCAGCCTCATCGGTCGCACCGTTGTGCTCTGCACACCGATTGATGAGAATGGCGCGAGCGCGGGTGCTCCATTTGCTGCGGTCGATCCGATGGGTGCTGGCATGCATGCGCGTGTTTTCATTACGACCGATGGCTCTTGGACGCAAGGCACCGTGCATGACGATCACTCGCCGATTCGTAACCAAATCATGGGGATCATAGATTAACGATGAAACCTGGGAAAGTTATTGGTACTGTTACGCTTGGCGTTCGCGACCCTGCATTTCGCGGTGGCCGTTGGGTCGTCATTTCGCCCATGGGTGAAGAGCAGCTGACCGGTAAGAATCGTAGTGATGTGTCCAGTGCTTGGTCATTGGTTGCATACGACGATCTTGGCGCAGGAGTAGGGGATGATGTT
>JABJQI010000149.1 GCA_018663485.1 Opitutia bacterium | reverse complement strand
CACCGCGCTCGAAGCGATCAACCATCATCCACGTTTTGGATTCAATTACGACCCGAGTCACCTCGGTTATCAAGGCGTGGACTACGTGAAATTCATTCGCGACTTTGGCGCTTACATTTTCCACGCGCACGTCAAGGACGCATGGTGGGGCCACGGCAACGGCGACGTTGGTGTCTTCGGTGGTCACACAGACTTCGGCGACGCACGTCGCTATTGGGATTTCCGTTCCCCAGGTCGTGGCGATGTGAACTTCGAGGAAGTCATCGTCGCTCTCAATGATGTCGCTTACAACGGACCGCTGTCGATCGAGTGGGAAGATTCCCGCATGGATCGTTTTCACGGTGGAGCCGAGGCGTGCCGTTTTACGCGCAGTCTAGACTTCGCACCTAGCAACGTCGCTTTTGATGCGGCTTTTGATAAAGAAAAACAGTAAATTGGAGGAGGTTTTATGAATTTAAATACACTCGCATTTATCCAGAATCTGAATACACCCGAGATCGTCATGATCGGCGGCGTCATCTTGCTCTTCTTCGGCGCAAAGCGTATGCCCGAGCTGTTTCGCTCATTCGGTAAGTCCGTGCGCGAATTCAAAAAGGCGACTTCTGGTATCGAAGACGACATTCGCTCCGCAATGGATGTGGATGTCGAGTCGACGCCCATTAAGCGTAAGCCGATTGAGCCGTCGACCGAAGCCTAGTTTTTAATTGAGCCTGCCTCAGCTGAACGTCTGAGGCAGGCTTTTGATCTCTGTTCGAACCTTCCCCAGTAAAAATGAATATCCCCGTTTCCCTTTCGTCCCTTCTATTGACGTGCACGCTCTGCGCTCAGTCCAGTTGGGTGCCTACGTTCAATGACAAGCCTGTCGCGCCTCAGCATGTATCTGCGATTGAGGCGGCACTCCCGAGTGCTCCGATTGTCGCTCCTAAAGCAGCGCGGCGTGTGCTGGTTTTCAGTGCAACAGCTGGTTATCGTCATAAGTCCATTCCCACGGGGAAACTCGCACTTGAAAAGCTCGGTGCTTCTAGCGGTGCTTACGAAGCGGTCGTCAGCGACGATCCCGCCAACTTTGAATCGGAGGCACTGAAGGGCTTCGACGCGGTGGTCTTGCTCAGTCCTACGCAGGATTTCTTTATGCCGTCGAACAAGCAGCGCAAGGAATTCTCAAAGGAAGACTGGGCGTGGTTGCAGGCCCGGCACAATCGGCTGGTGGATAATTTGCTCGCATACGTGGAGCAGGGCGGGGGACTGGTTGGTATTCACTCGGCCACCGATTCCTGCTACAAGCATCAGGGCTACGGCGAGGCGATGGGTGCTTACTTTGCAGGACATCCTTGGACTGCGAATATGAATGTGACGATCGTGGTCGAAGACGGCGAGCACGCGATCATTAAGCCTGTATTTGAAGGGATGAAAGATTTTACTATTAAAGATGAAATCTATCAGTTCGGTGCAGAGCCCTATTCTCGAGATAAGCTCCGTGTGCTACTTCATCTAGATCCAGATCGTAGTGATGCGTCAAAAAAGAAACCTAATCGTGAAGACGGCGATTATGCAGTTTGTTGGGTGCAGTCAGTCGGCAAAGGCCGCGTGTTCTACTCCAGCCTTGGGCACAATCATGAGATCTATTCTAATCCACTCATGTTGAAGCACTATCTGGCAGGCATCCAATTTGCGACTGGCGATCTGAAGGCTGACACCACACCGAGCGCTAAGCTTAAGATGCCGAACGTCACTGCTTGCTGTGGGACTGATGAATGGCAGTCGCTGTTTGACGGTGAAACTTTGAATGGTTGGACGCAGAATAATGGCAAGGCACCCTATGTAGTGCGCGATGGAGTGATTGTTGGTCGTTCGGTGTTGAAGAGCCCCAATTCCTTTCTCTGCACCAATGAAACCTACGGCGATTTTGAACTTGAATTTGAAGTCAAGTGCGGTGCGATCAACTCCGGCATGCAAATCCGTTCCTTACAGAACGATGATATTGCCAAGGGACACGTGCAGGGGCCGCAGGTCGAAATCGAGCACAGCCCCGGTCAATCCGGTTATATTTATGGAGAAGCTTACAGCGGTTGGCGCTCGCCTGAGCCGCAGTCGAAAGACCCCAAGGTCAATGCGCACAGCGTATTCAAAAATTACGAATGGAATCACTATCGTGTCTTGGCAAAGGGGCCACTCATTCGGACTTGGATCAACGGTGAACTGGTTGCGGATTTGAATGACCCTGAAAGCTATGAACTGTTCCCCCGTGGCATGATTGGTCTGCAAGTGCACTCGCACAAAGTAGCCGATGTCGAAATCGAATGGCGCAACATTCGTATTCGCGAAATTAAGTAATTTTTTCAATTCCCAAAAAATATAATACCATCATGCAACGTAGAAACTTTATAAAAACCGCAGCGGTCGCCAGTGCGGGTGCATTCATTCTTCCTCGATTTTCGATCGGTCAACCAGGTCCGTCTGCGAATAGTAAACTGAACATCGCACACATTGGTGCCAGTGGTATTGCTGGTATGGCTTACAGTGGCTGCAACGGCGAAAATGTCGTGGCGCTCTGTGACATTGATAGTCGCAAGTTTCCCAGGAAACCATGGGCAGTTGATGTGCCGAAGTTTGCCGACTACCGCGTGATGCTCGATAAGCTCAGCAAAGAGATCGATGGCGTCTGCATTAACACCCCCGATCATACGCACTTTAATGCAACGCTGGCTTGTATGGAACGCGGCATTCACGTTTGCACGCAAAAGCCACTGACTCATAATGTTTGGCAAGCACGCACCCTACGTAAGGCTAAAGACAAATATAAGGTGATCACTAATATGGCCAATCAAGGTCACACTTACGACGGCATTCGCAAGATGCGTGAGATGTATGAAGCAGATTGCTTCGGCCAAGTGAGGGAAGTCCATATGGGCTTCCCTGGTCCCGATTGGAATGGCAGATATTTTAAAAAGCCCGCGTCCATGCCCTTGCCGGCAGAACCGATTCCAGCTAATATCAATTGGGATCTCTGGCTAGGGCCTGCCGCGGAGCGTCCCTTTAATTCGTTGTATCATCCACTTAAATGGCGCGGGTTTAACGACTTCGGTACGGGTCAATTTGGTGATTGGTTTTGCCATATAGGCGATGGTGCGGTCTGGGTGCTTGATCTGTATGAGCCGACCGTGATCGAATGTGTCGAGCGTGGCCCTGCGATGGAGGGAATGATTCCTGACCACAGTGTCGTGCGTTTCGATTTTCCTGCGCGTGGTAACAAGGCGGCATGTTCGATGACTTGGTCTGATGGTGCGCCCGGCGTCGGCACACCGATTAAATCACCCGACGACTGGGGCTGGGGCAAGGTTCCGAATTCAGGCTCTTTCTGGTATGCGGATAAGGGCAATGCCTTCCTCGATCAACGATCCAACAATCCTCGCTTTAGCGTGAAAGAGCAAATGGTCGCGTTTAAGGAGAGCGGCGGTGTGGCTGAGACATATGATCGTGTCAAAGGCGGACCACATCAGGAGTGGGTGCGTGCAATTAAGGGCGACGGCCCCGAGTGCGGTTCTAACTTTGATTACGCTGCACCGATGAGCGAAGTCGCTCTCCTCGGCGTGCTCGCGCAACGCTTCGGCGGTCGTATCGAGTGGGATTCGAAAAATATGCGTATCACTAACCGCCCCGAACTGAATGTCTTCGTCAAAGAACCAGCCCGCGCCGGTTGGGACGCTGGCCAAGATCTCTGGACCTTGCCCAATATTAACTCACGTGGAGTCACTTAAATTCATGAAATCGTGTCCTCTTTTTCTCTCGGCTGCTTTACTGAGCCTGTCGTCTGTATCCGTATTTGCAGGGAACGCGTTTTATGGCGATGCGCCCGATGCCAATCATCCATGGGCAGTGCACGACGAGAACCGGCCGCAGCCACCTCGGGTCGAGCCAGCTGCGGTCGTGGGTGGAGCGCCCTCGGATGCGGTAGTGCTGTTTGATGGCACTGAGGAATCGTTTGGAAATTGGGTGCATGCCAAGCCCGAAGAGAAGCGCAAAGCCGATTGGGTCGTGCAAGATGGCTATCTGTTAGCTGTCCGCGGCGCCGGATATATTCAGACTAAAGAGCAGTTTAGCGATTGCCAGTTGCACATCGAATGGTCGCATGCGCAGCAGCTGCCTGGAGAGGGGCAGAAGCGTGGCAATAGCGGTGTGTTCTTACCGGGCGGCATCGAAGTGCAAGTGCTCGATAATTTTAATAACCCCACTTATCCGGATGGCTCGGCAGGTGCCGTTTATGGAGTCATGCCGCCGGCGGTCAATGCGCTGCGGGCACCGGGCCAATGGCAGAGCTATGATATTATTTACCGTCGCCCGATCGTGCGCGATGGCGTGTCGCTTGATGAAGGCTCGATGACTGTCCTCGTTAATGGCGTTGTGGTACAGGACAGCACGCCGCTGGATGGTGGTGGTGGCCATAAAAAGCGCAAGCCGCTGAATCAACCGTATCCAGATGTGGGGCCAGTTGCGCCGCAAGACCACGGCAACCCTGTGCGCTATCGTAATATTTGGCTTCGACCACTACGCCCGCGTCCTGCAGACGGTGGCACCGATGGTCGACTTTCCGAAGCGGCAACGACT
>JABJQI010000024.1 GCA_018663485.1 Opitutia bacterium | reverse complement strand
TTCGGGATTGATCGCATGAAGAAAGCCATCGGCCCCTGGCTTAATCCAAGCAATATCATCACCCACGCAGGTTACTTTATAACCCTCCATTGCTGCGGGCGGAATGATCATGGCAAAATTCGTTTTGCCACAGGCACTGGGGAACGCGGCGGTGACGTATGTCTTACGCCCATCTGGCTCTTCCACACCGAGGATCAGCATGTGCTCAGCCATCCACCCCTCATCACGGGCCAAAGTCGAAGCGATGCGCAGCGCGAGGCACTTTTTACCCAGCAGTGCATTGCCACCGTAACCAGATCCGTAAGAAACGATCGTGCGTTCTTCAGGAAAATGCACGATATGGGTATCTTTAGGGTTACAGGGCCAAGTCACATCCGCCACACCTTCATCGAGCGGGCAACCGACTGAGTGTAAGCAAGGTACGAAGAAGCCGTCTTTGCCCAACGCGTCGAGGACAGAGTCGCCAATACGCGCCATGATCCGCATGTTCACTACGACATAGGGCGAATCCGTAATTTCGACACCGATCTTTGAAATCGGGCCACCGACTGGGCCCATACTAAAAGGAATAATATACATGGTACGCCCGTGCATACAGCCCTTAAAGAGCTGCTTCATTTTGCGGCGCATCTTACGCGGATCTTGCCAATTATTGGTCGGGCCTGCGCCGTCCTTGTTTTGTGAACAAATAAAGGTCTTCGATTCGACTCGAGCTACATCGTTAGGATCCGAACGAAAGAGGTAACTATTAGGGCGTATCTGCTCATTGAGTTTCACACACATCCCCCCCTGCACCATTGAGGCGAAGAGGCGATTGGCTTCGTTTTGCGAACCGTCACACCAATGAACAGCTACTGGTTCGCAAAGCGATGTCATTTTTGCAGCCCACTTTAAAAGGGCCTTATGCGTCGTCTTCGGGATATCATTTTTAGGCATATTAATAACGTACCTAAATTTAGACATATGATAAGCTAAAAGTAACAGAAATATCACGTTTTTTAATAAAAAATGAGGCGAGCTCGTGCTCCACGCTCCAAACTTACTTGCTACTGAAAAAACGCGACTCGAGGCAAATACACCCAATAGTGAGTACATTCTGACTCATCTGGGCTAAATTTCTCAAAAAAATAACCTCAAAAACAACAAACTGACACTTCACTCTTGATCCGCGCTCATCTGTCTTCATCTCTGAAACGATGATTTGATCGAAGTCCTACTCCTCGACAGACTCCACTTCAGCTTTCCCAACATGCCTCGAAACAAAAAGCCCGCAGACGACGACAACCTAGAATTCCCGCTCGATGCACCTGATGAGGACAACAGTAACGAACCGATGACCGACGTCGCCGAGCTCGAAGAGATCTTCGAAAACAAACCGGATTCCGGCCACATCGACGACATGTTCAGCGAGTGGTTCCTCGATTACGCCAGCTACGTAATCCTAGAGCGCGCCGTGCCGCACGCCAACGACGGCCTCAAGCCCGTGCAGCGCCGCATCCTGCACTCAATGCGCGAGCTGGAAGACGGCCGCTACAACAAGGTTGCCAACGTCATCGGCAACACGATGAAATACCATCCGCATGGCGATGCCTCGATTGGCGACGCCATGGTACAGCTTGGCCAGAAGGAGCTATTGATCGACATGCAGGGCAACTGGGGCAACACCCTCACCGGCGATTCCGCTGCAGCCGCTCGTTACATCGAAGCGCGCCTATCCAAATTCGCCCTCGAAGTGGTTTTCAACCCAAAGACCACCAACTGGCTCTCCTCCTACGACGGTCGCAATAAAGAGCCCGAGACTCAACCAGTCAAATTCCCATTACTGCTAGCACAGGGCGCCGAAGGCATCGCGGTCGGCCTTTCCTGTAAAATCCTGCCACACAATTTTATCGAGCTGCTCGAAGGCTGCATCGCATTTTTACGCAAAGAAACGCCAGAGATCGTCCCCGACTTCCCGACAGGTGGCATCGCCGACGTCTCCGAATACAACAACGGCAAGCGCGGTGGCCGGGTCAAATGCCGCGCCCGCATCGAAGCGCGCAAGAAGAACCTACTCGCCATTACCGAGCTACCATTCAGCAAGACGACCACCTCGCTAATCGACTCGATCATCTCGGCCAACGAAAAGGGTAAGATTAAGATTCAGCGCGTCGAGGACAACACTGCCGACGCGGTCGAGATCCTCGTCTATTTGCCCGCGGGGGTCGATTACGAGACCGCCGAGCAAGCGCTGTATGCCTTTACCGATTGCGAAGTCTCGGTCTCTACCAACATCTGTGTGATCGAGAACGACAAGCCCAACTTCTACTCCGCACTCGACCTCCTCTACCTCGCCACCGAAAAGACCCGTGAGCTACTCAAACTAGAGCTTGAAATCGAACTCGCCGAACTCGAAGAGAAGTGGCACTTCTCTTCACTCGAGAAAATCTTTATCGAGAAACGCATTTATCGCCGCATCGAAGAAGAAGAGACTTGGGAAGCGGTAATCGAGACAGTCGATGTCGGCCTCAAGCCCTACAAAAAAATCTTTAAGCGCAAAGTCACACGCGACGACATTCTGCGCCTGCTTGAAATCAAAATTAAACGCATCTCGAAGTTCGACGCCATCCGCGCCAACGAACTCATCAAAGGCCTAGAAGACGCCATCGAAGAAACGCAGCGCCACCTCAAGCAACTCACCAAATACACCATCCGCTGGTTCAGAGAGTTAATAAAGAAATACGGTAAGGGCCGCGAGCGTAAGACGGAGCTGGCCTCCTTCAAAAAGGTCCTAGCACATGAAGTGGTGATCGCCAACGAGACCCTTTACGTGGATCGCAAAGAAGGCTTTGCGGGGACCAGCATGAAGAAAGATGAAGCCGTGTGTAAATGCTCTAAGCTTAGCGACCTCGTATCGATCAATCAAGAAGGCAAGCTCATCGTTTCCAAAGTCAGCGACAAAGCCTTCTTCGGTAAGAACATCTTGCACATCGACATCTATAACCGCACCGAACCCAACGCGCTGACCTATTGCATGGTATATCGCGATGGCCGCACCGGCCCGACAATTGCCAAGCACTTCACTATCGGCGGCGTAACACGCGATAAAGAATACGACCTCACCAAAGGTAAGCCTGGCTCTCGTGTTTTTTATATTTCCTGCTACCCGACCGAAGGGGGCGAAGCTGACGCCGTAAAAGTCAATCTCAAGCCCGCTCCGCGGCTGCGTAAGAGCGAAGAAGAAGTCCTCTTCCGCGACTTGGCTGTACGCGGGCGCGGCACCGGTGGCAACGTTATCACGAAAAATTCCGTTCGTAACGTAGTGCGCATGACTAAAGCCGCCCGCGAAGAAGCCGCCAGTCAATAGGAAACGGGCGAATGTGAGTGGCTTGAAATCGCAAAAAACAGTAGGTCATTGATCAGCGCAACGGGCTCATTTTGATTCGAATTTAGTTTGAGCGACCTTAGAATGAAAGAGTCATCGCTGTGCAACTGATACAAAAATTGCTATGAGCGACCGAAACTAGTAATTTCAATAGCGACACGACGCTCATCAATACTAGTCTAACTTCTGTTTATGAGCAAGCGAATGGAAAAGGCCCTTTGCGTGCAATGTAAACGATGCATTCGGCCTTAACAGTAGCTCGCAATATTTACCGCGCTGTAATTCCAACATACCGCGTCTACAAGGTTGACCTCGCCTGAGATACTACCTTCGATGTGCATCTACCCCTTGTGTTACCATTACCATGAAAGCCCTCGTTTACGCCATTCTAACACTGCTTAGCCTACTTCTGAATACAGGCGCCCAAACCCAGCTGAATCGTAGCTCTGCGATTGTAGACCATAAGGGTAAGCTCTCCAGTCATGTTACAGCGAGCCTGACAGAACCGACTGCGACCGGCGAAGTGGATTCAACTGCCGACACAGACACCACTGCCTTCATCGCAAACACATTGGAGCTCCCCTCAATGCGGGATCAACTCACGATCACCGAAAGCGCACAAAGTACATCAGTCGACATCGAAGACCTCGACGGCAGTTACGGCAAAAAAATACATGCGTTCGCTGCTATACTTGAGGATGATACAGCAGAATTCAGTATCAGCAAACGGTCTCAGAAAAGGAATCCATTACTCGAGATCCTTATTGGTTTCATCATCGAGGTCGTCATGACACTGATTGTCCTAAAAATCATCTTCTTGTTCAGTGAATTACGCTACAAGTTCTCTCAGATGCTACCAATCAGCCTAGCTGTCGCATCCGTCGGAGTATTTATGCACGTCACCTTCGGCATTAGCCTGTTAAATCCAATGCAGATCGCCTTGAATTCCTTGGTTATGCTGTTGCTGATACGACTGATCACCGAGGCGCATGAATGGGCGATTGCGCTTCGAATTACATTCGCCACACGACTCATCATCACAGGCCTCATCTGGCTAGCCTTTACTGGCATGTCGGTGTTTGGATTCTAATCTAAATTACACCGTACTTGTAACTGTCAACGCTTAGGCAGCCATCTACTTCCCTCTCAGCATCTCCCTTTGCTTTGACTCGGTGTCAGAGAGCACCATAGTGCTTGAGAAATCGCAACCGTGAGTATTAAGGCAATCATTTGGGGCTCTTGTGGCTCCCTCCCCTCTCCCGCATCATCGGCCACTATCCGAGGTAAGGTCAAAGCCGCCCTGTGGGCAGCTCGCGACCAAATTTTCACTTGCGAAATAGAGCTCGATACATTCCTCGATTCCCTGCCACACCATATGCGAGGCACCTTCAAGGCTAATACCTCCTGCGTGCAAATCGAAGTCGGCAGCGAAGACGTTATTCTTTGTGATGCCGGCACTGGCATCCGTGATTACGTACTCTCGCTACCAACCGATACGCAGCCAAAGACATTTCACATCTTCATTTCCCACCTGCATTGGGACCACATTCAAGGCTTCCCCTTTTTTTCTCCAGCCTACGTCCCAGGCAATCGAATCATCTTTCACGGCTTCCATCCTGAGACCGAAGCAGCGCTGCGCGCGCAGATGGCGGCCCCGTGTTTCCCCGTACCATTCGAAACAATGCAAGCAGACATCAAGTTCGACATCCGCAAGTCTGGTGAATCCTTTCAAATCGGCGACGTCGCCATCAGCGCCATCATGCAAAAGCACCCCGGTGAATCTTGGGGCTACCGCTTTGAGCAAAACGGCAAATCTGTGATCTACTCATCCGACTCCGAGCATGGCCCAGAGGCCAAAGAGCCCGACTACCCATTCGTCGACTTCTTCAGAGAAGCAGACGTACTCATCTTCGACGGACAATACACCTTCCAGGAAGCCACGACAGCCAAGCGTAACTGGGGCCACTCCAATCACATCACCGCGGTCGAGTTGGCTGCCCGCTCAAAGGTCAAGCAGCTGGTGATCTTTCACCACGAGCCTGCCCAGGCCGATCACGACATCGAAAAAATCCACCAAGGCACCCTTGAATATCGCCGCAACTACAACCAAAAACTCAACCCAACAGACCAGATCTTCTTCCCAAACGATATTGCCATTGCTTACGATGGCCTGGTGGTCGAAGCCTAGTGGACTAAATCCACCGCCTCGCCCAGATGAGTCACCAGATTCCTATTATACATGCCTGAAAATAACACGCCTTCGCAACCAGAGCCACGCAAGATCTCTAAATCCGAAATCAACGAGCTCCCTCTCATTAATTGGGAAGGTCGTATCGAGATTCTCAATACCATAGAGGAGATGGTCGCAGCCGTCGAAAAGCTAAAGAAAGAGACAATCCTAGGCTTCGACACCGAGACGCGCCCCACTTTTAAAAAAGGCGATTACTACCCCCCAGCACTCATCCAACTTGGCACACCAGACTGCGTCTATTTATTCCGCATCTGCATCACAAAAACACTCGCCCCACTCCTGCCAATCTTGGAGTCGAAAACGATCCTCAAAACTGGCGTCGCGATCAAGGACGACGTCAAAGAGCTTCGACAAATGCAAGACTTTCAAGCTGGAGGTTTTGTCGAGATCGCCGACATCAGTACCAAGCTAGGCTATGAAAATCGCGGCCTACGCGCCCTTGCCGGCCTACTCATGCAAGGTCGTATCAGTAAAGCCGCTCAAGTCTCCAACTGGGCTCGGCCCGAGCTCGACTTAAAGCAAGTCCGTTACGCAGCCACCGATGCATGGATCAGCCGCGAGCTCTACATCCGATCCATTGCTGAACGCGACTTAGGATAAGGTGCACCTATCAAAGAATGCGCATTCTGCGCGACTTAAATTAATGTTATCCAGGGAAACTCTCTGTCGTTGCCCCTCGGTCTCTCGCAATTGCAATTAAACGCAATGCACTGACGAGGTATTATCCTCCAGGTTTTGGATGCGCAAAATCTACTACAAATCGTTTTAAACGATGACCAAAAAAGGGCATTCAGCGGTGCTGTAATGCCAACTGAATGCCCGTAAATTTAAGCGCGACTATGATTTTTGCTCAGCTTCATCCGTTGCCTCTGTTACAGGGGCTTCGACTTCGACAACTTTAGACGTTTTTTCGACCGCCTCAACTTCAGGTGTCGCTTCAGCAACTGGCTCAACTGCCTGCACGTTTTCCATTACCGGAGCTTCCTCTACGGCCACTTCAACCTTAGGCTCAGCCTTAACTTCATCTGCGGATTTAGTTACAACTGGAGTTTCAGGCGCTGCTTCGACTTCGGCCTTCGCTTCAGCTTTCACTGCTTGATCAGCAATTTTATTCGGAGCAGGCTGCTTCGCTGCCTTCGGCTTTGCCGCCGGCAGTGGCGGTGCTGCAAACAAGCGACCATCACCATACTCAGTCACATAGCCTTCGACGATTAACCAACGCAAATCAAGCATAAGTTGGTTCAAGCGCTTCTGCTCGTCCTCACTGAGTTCAACCTTTGGCATCGCTGCGGTCGAAGCAGCTGCGTCTGGCGCGGGCGCCTCGACAACTGCAGCAGTTTCAGTTCGCTCAGTTGCCTCCCCACTGATTACAGTTGCCTCCGCAACTTCAGCCGCAGCAAGCTTGGCGGCTTCAACAGCGGCGGCCGCCGCGGCGACCTCGGCCTCGGTCATTTCGAGTTTAGCGGGTTGCTGTTTCTCGGTATCGATATCGATATACAGTTTAGGCAACTTAGAAGCAGGTGTATTTGGATGCTTCTCGACAAATTCAATCAGGCCTTGAATCGAAGGCGTGAAGACAGTCTTGCTATCGCGGAATTTACGTTTCACCGCACAAACGAAGGATACGCCCTTTGAGCCCTTTTTATAAACAGCAAACTTATGGCGACGCAGCCGGCCGCGAATATTGTTTGCTGAATCAAGCGGAAAATGAAGCTGCTGTTCGACATACGCTTCGACCGAACGACGAATATCGCCTTTTGGCAAGTGCTCAATATCGCGTCCAGCAAAACGAATTGTTTCGCCAGAACTAACGATCTTATCTTTACGATTCTGCAACAAGAAAAAACGCACTGACTCGAGCGAATCAAACGACTCCGGTTCACCCTCTAGTCGATCTTTTAAAGTGTAGCGTGCCCCCTTCTTCATCGACTCCACCCAAGCATCAATGGACTCTTGCTCCTTCACTGTCTCTACTTTTGAGACAAAACGATCAAAGGACATACCAGTAATCTTGGCTGCGTAGTGACGCTTCAACGCTTCTTGATAGAGGTGATAATTTGGTGGCCCGAGCAAGTCACCGGTCACGGAACAGCGATTGACCATCTGAAAGTTGCCTTTCGGTGCTTCGATTTCTATCTCTTCGATGTCGAAGAATAGGTCGAGATGGTTGCCTAACACATGAGTAATCGCAGCTTCTTCGGTCTCGAAAGGCAAATGCCCTGGAACGGCGAAGAACAGCGGCGCAGGCTTGTCACCAGCCTTCGCTTTATTTTCGACCACCACGACGTAGCGCTCTGGTTTCTCAAGCAATAGATTCGCGATCTCGAAAAGTTGATAAGTACGGACAGTTGAACGCAGGCGCTTGACCAATGCGTCGAAGGCTTCGTCTTGTGGATAGATGTCTACCTTCACAGTCGGATTAAAAACAGTATGCCCTGGACGAGCTCCGCCACGACGATCATCTCGACGGCGACCTTCACCACCACCCTGAGGGCGTCCTTCACCCTGCGGGCGTCCTGGTCCGCCACCTTGAGGACGACCCACACCGCGAGGCCCGTTCGTACGCCCGCCAACACTGGAGCCACGACGATCACGCGAACCACCACCGCCGGATCGCTTGCCCTTGCCACGCGAATCTCCACGGGAGTCAAACTGCTTCAAGGATTGACGCTTCGCGTTCTCGTCTGCCCATGAAGGACCGAAATCGAGACCGGAAAGTGTATTAAGATCGAGTGCTTTTTTAGATGACTCTTGAGGTTTATCTGCTGGTTTTTCAGACATAGCGTTGTTTGGAAACGGGCCAAAAAAAGCGGCCACGTGGGTCTTGTTAGTAAAGTGAACTACTGTGGTAAGGGAAAGTGTCTCAACATTCAAGCCCGCGGGCAGTCTTTTTTATACTAAATTTTATTTTTTAAAGAATTTAGTTGATCTCTCAAAAATCTCACCTATCACCTTCCAACTTCACCGCGTGTAAGCGCAGTAAATTGGTCGAATGGTGGAATTGGCAGACACGCGAGTTTAAGGGACTCGTGCCTTCGGGCGTGGGGGTTCAAGTCCCCCTTCGACCACCATTTTTAAAACCGAGCTTAAACGCTCGGTTTTTTTATGTGCATTGCTTCGATTCACCTGCAGGACTTTCGCCTCCGGTGGTTCGGTATTTCACATTGTCAAATCCGTCCTTGTCGTGCTTACGCACTCACAACAATATACAGCGTTTATGCCTAAGCCGAAAAAATGGACCGCAGCCGACTTTGAAGTAAAAGCCTCCAGCATCGTAGGCGCTGGACAAGGCTTATTTGCTAAGGTCCGCCTCGAACCGGAAGACACCATCGGCTATTATACCGGCGAGGTGATCAACTCGGACCAATTCCATCACCCCGATCGCCCCTTCTCTGCCTATGTATTATGGGTATGTCATTCACACATCATCGTCGGCGAAGGCCCAAAGGCCAACTACACTCGCTTCATCAATCATAGCGACGTACCGAATGCCTTCCTTACAGTCTCCTCCAGATGGAAGAGCGCCCGCTTCGAAGCGCTCCGCGTGATTGAGCCCAGCGAAGAAATTACCTTCGACTATGGCGAAGATTATTGGGAAAAGGATGAGTTGCTGATTGAAGATTGATAGTCGATACTATCAGCAACTAACCCTGTCCTCTACCGGTTCACCATCTCCCCACTCCTCACGCTTCGTCCCACCTTCATCCACCGGCTCCGCTGGTTCTTCCCACCTTCCCACTTTAAATAAAATGGACCTTTCCCCACTTTACAGCGACCTTAGCGAAGACGCACGCGAAGAAATCGAAGCTCTGCCTCGTTCCGAGCGTCTCATTCAGATTGCCAGCCTACAAAACCGAGCCACTCGTGAACTCGTCGCTCAAATCGCGGAGATGGTTAATCTTCCCGTGCTCAACGAAATCGAGCTCATCGATAATCCCACAGCCACTCTACCCCTGCGTCTCATTCATGAATATCAGTGTGTGCCAGTGCGCGGGGCGCTACAAGACGGCACATTCGACGACACGCCTGTAACCGAAAATACTCCGATCCCACTCGTCACGCTGTGGCCCCCTGATGACCAAATGGATCGCTGGATCTTCGCTGTCTGCGGGCGCAAGCCCGAGTGGCATCTCGGCGACCCAGAGCGAGTCATCAATACCATCACACAGCGTTTCGGCGTCGGCGCCGGCAGTCTCGATGAATCCGAAATCGCCACCAATGAAGCTGAGCAAGAAGAGGACGAAGACGAGGACGCCGCCGTCATTCGCTTCGTCA
>JABJQI010000146.1 GCA_018663485.1 Opitutia bacterium | reverse complement strand
TTCAATGCGGTTCAATTCGGCCGGACGCTTTGCCCAGCGTTGAACCGAAGGCAGATCCGCGATTATTAGATCTTCCGGTAAATTATCTGCGGGGCTGCCTACGATGCCCGCCACTTTGATTGCGCGCAGCAGTCCGCCAAACACGATTTCAATGCGGTCGCCTTTTGCGAGTCCAGCACTGTGCGCTAAACTGTGTGTGATCCAGACCTGTTCGCTTGGGCCGAGGGCTGACCACCAGTCGCTGCTGCCATCAGTAATGTCGAAGCCGCGATCGAGGAAGTTAGGCAGATTGCCGAGCGACATTAGGTCGAGCCCGATGAGTCGTAATTGTTGTTGCGCCACGCCGGACTCATCCAGCAGCGCGACCGACGATTCAATCACTGGTACTAAATGCCAATCGGGACTCGTCGCCACCGCTCCCAGCGACTCGAGGTCGTGACTGGAAATCGGTCCCTGTGCGGAGCGAATTAAAAAATCGCTCTGCCCCGAAACGGCTTCATTGAATAAAGAGAAATTAGCGGATGCCGCACGAATGGCTTGGCGTATTCCGCTGAAGGCACCGACGCCGATCGAGACAATCGCGATGAGCACGAGATAGCTGCCCCAACTTGTGCGCCAGTGCCGCAGCGACAGCTTGCGCAGTAACAGTAGGGCGACACGTGACTCTGTAAAAAACCGCATCATTCTGGCGCTTGCCTAGGCGTTTACGATGCAACCATCTTTCATGTGCACGACACGCTCACAGATGCGCGTCGCACTCGACTCGTGAGTCACCAGTAGCAGTGCGATTGCATATTGGCGCGATAAGGATTCAAGCAGATCCAAGATGCGATTACCACTAGCCGAATCTAAACTGCCAGTCGGTTCATCGGCTAAGATCACCTGCGGGCGATGCATGATCGCTCGTGCAATCGCCACGCGTTGACGCTCACCACCACTCATTGCATCTGGCTTGTGATCAGCTCGGTGGGTAAGTCCTACTGCATCGAGCAAGGTCTGCACGCGTTCGGTTCGCTCAGCGGTTGGCATGCCGATTAATTGCCCTGGGAGTTCGATGTTTTCGAAGGCACTTAGGGTGGGCAATAAATGAAAGGATTGAAAGATGTAGCCGATGCATTCGCGCCGATAGCGTTCCAATTCCGACTCGCTGGCATGGGACAAAGCATAGCTGCCGACCCGAATGGTTCCGGCATCGACGGGCTCTATCCCGGAGAGGCAGTTGAGCAGAGTGGATTTACCACTACCACTCGGGCCCATTAGTGCGACGCGCTCGCCAGCGGCGATAGCGAGGTCGACGCCATGTAACACCTCCACTTCGCGGTAGGCTTTGTGTACTGCCGACACCTCTAGTACCGCGCTTGGCACAGTTGCGGCCGTGTTTGCCGTGGGACTCGCTAAATATTGATTCATAGTAACTGGATTAAAACGGAATTAGCTAGCAAAGCTTACCATTAAAAACTAGAAATGCCGTGTTCAATGCGATTCATTTTAATTATCGATCAATCATTGCGTGACTGTCGCAGTGCGCAATCGACAGTACAGCGGTGAGGAATGTTAAAACTGCGGGTACGACCCGAGTAAATTCGGTTGCGTATAATGGTATCTGTTCGCTCTTTGGTGGCTATGCCAACCTTTACCGCAATTGATTTTGAAACGGCGCAGCCGGCGCGCTCCAGTATTTGCCAGATCGGGCTTGTCCGCGTCGAGAAGGGAGAGGTCGTCGAGCAGCTGAGCATCCTAGTGCAGCCACCAGAAAATACTTACAGCTATTGGAATACGAATGTGCATGGACTGACCGAGCACGATACCATGGATGCCCCGTTTTTCGATGCCGTTTGGCCAGAGATTCGTGCCTACATTGAAGGCCGCACGCTAGTCGCACACAATGGTGCATTTGATTTCTCCTGTCTGCGCAAGACGCTGGATTTTTACGGCATGGCTGAACCGAGCTACGAGCCGCAGTGCACTTATAAAATCTATAAAAAGAAGCTCAATGTGCTCTGCGATGAGCATGCGATCCCGCTCGATCATCATGATGCGCTGTCAGATGCCCGCGCATGCGCGGAATTGTATCTGCGGCATTTACAGAGCTAAGCCTTTGCGCTCGGTTGACTGCGTTCATTCTTCGTCTTCCCGCCAGGCCGCTGTAGGAGTTGCGTGTGGGGTTTAGATCGGCGCCGCCGACGGACCCTGCCGTGGATGCGCCGGTGGCGCATGGCCTGCAGTGTCTCATTTGCGACAAGCAAAGCGAGATGTGTCAGTCGTTAACTGAATTGTTGGTCAATCCTAGTCATGCAAAGGCTATGGTGCCGACGATTTGCGAGTGAACTTTGGTTGCTAGATCAAGCCGTCGCGTTTGAGCAAGGCATCTGGATTTGGCGCGCGGCCCATGAAGTTTTTAAATAGCTGTGCGGGATCTTCGGAGTTGCCCTTAGCTAGAACTTCGTTGCGGAAGGCTCGGCCCGTCGCGGCGTTGAGGATGCCTTCTTTTTGAAAGCGAGTGAAGGCGTCGGCGTCGAGTACCTCTGCCCACTTGTAACTGTAGTAGCCTGAGGCGTAGCCGGTCGGACTGCTAAAGAGGTGGCTGAAGTTAAAGACGTTCGATTTCGGCTCGGTCTTGTAGTCGGGGCTGTAGCCAGCGAGTTGCTTTTTGATGAACGCGTCGAGGTCTTTTTTATTAGACTGTGGCCAATTGATGTGCAGCTCTAGATCCATCTTGCCGAACGAGAGCTGACGAGCATTGCCGCTGGCTTTCATGTAGTTGCGCGCGGCCAGCATTTTGTCGAATAAGTCCTGCGGAATGGGCTCGCCAGTTTCGTGGTGTCGAGCGAATAGGTCGAGGCTTTCGCGGTCCCAGCACCAGTTTTCAAGGATCTGTGAGGGCAGCTCGACAAAGTCCCAAGGCACGTTGACGCCATTAAGCGCCTTCACTTCGACTTCCCCGCAAAGGTGATGTAACAAGTGGCCAAACTCGTGGAAGATCGTCTCCACTTCGCGATGATTGAGTAGGGCGGGTTGATCGCCAACGGATGGGGTGAGGTTGCCGCAGATGAGGCCGAGGTGCGCTGTGCGTGGAGCGATCGAAGTGTCGCGGTTACCAGTCAGCAGGTAGTTCATCCATGCCCCGCCGCGCTTGGGTTCGCGTGGGTGCCAGTCAGCGTAGAAGGAGCCAAGTTGTTCGTTGGATTCGGCATCGAATAGGTCGTAGAATTTAACTTGTTCATGCCAGACTTCAGGGGGGGAGGAGGCTTGAGAGCTGAGACTTGAGGTCTGAGGTTCTGATGGCTTAGGCTCGGCGATCGACGCGGAGGTCGTCCCTCCCGAGATGAATGCCGTTTCGCGCTCTTCGATGCGTAGGCCGAAGATTTGTTGGGCGATATCGAACATCCCGGAAATCACTCGATCGATGGGGAAGTAAGGGCGCAGGGCCTCTTCGTCGAAGTCGTAGTTAGCTTGCCGTTGCTTCTCCGCCCAGTAGCCGACTTCCCAGGGTTCGAGCAGGTCGCGGGGTTGATTGGTGCTGTCCGCTTTAAATTGGCGCAGCGTATTGACTTCATCGACGAATTGAGCTCGCACCTTGTCGAAAATGGCTTCGCCAAATTTGAGTGCGGCATTGCCAGAAGCAGCCATTCGACGGGCGGTCACATGGTCGGCGAAGTTCTCTTGACCGACGAGTTGGGCAAATTCGTAGCGTAGGTCGAGTATCTCGCGGACCAGTTCTTGATTGTTGTATTTTTTGCCGCGCCCGATTGCAGCGTAGGCCTGCCAAAGTTCTTGACGCAGTGAGTCGCTATCGGCGTAGGTGAGCACGGGGATGAGCGAGGGAGCCTGCAGAGTAAAGCGCCAAGCGCTATTGTGGCCTTTTTCGGTGGCGTTTTGTTTCGCAGCAGCGATGGCCGACGCTGGCAGGCCAGCAAGCTCGGTTTCATCGGTGATAATTTTGTCCCACGCGTTGGTCGCGTCGAGACAGTGCTCGGAATACTTCTGGGTGATTTCGGCAAGACGTTTTTGTATTTCAGCGGCACGGGCTTTTTTCTCCGGCGGTAGGTCGGCACCTTGCTCGCGGAAGTCAGCGAGTGTTTCGTGAATGTAACGCTGCTTGGTAGCGGAGAGTTGATCGGTGGCGTTGCTCTCGCCGTAGGCTTTGAGTGTTTTCCAAAGCGGCTCATTGAGTGGGATGCTGGAGAAAAACTCAGTAACTTTGGGGAGTATCGCGTTATGTGCGTCGCGCAGCTCGGGGCTGTTGTTCACCGAGTCGAGATGGCTGACTAAGCCCCAAGCGTGGTTGAGTGTTTCAAGGCCCTCGTCGAGCGCGGCAATCGTGTTCGCGTAGGTCAGCGTATCGGTAGCATCTGCGCTGCGTGCGGCAACTTTATCGACTGCGGCTTGGGCATCGATCAATGCCTTGCTGATGTCCGCCTCGATGTGGTTAGCAGTGAGAGTGGACCAGCGGACGTGAAAGTCTTTTTGTAAAAATGGATGCGTCATAAAGTGGGAAAGTCAAAAGTGGAAAGGTATGAAGGTGGTACAAAGCACAATAGTGCGGAGAAGGTAAACCGTAGGTTTGCCCTGAACAAGCGAAGGAACACGAAGTGCGAGCAGCGCGGAGATGGTGAACCGTCTGTGGTTTGCCCCGCAGGGGTGACTGAACTGGGTGCCCTTTGGGCAAGTGAAGGAACACAAAGTGCGAGCAGCGCGGAGATGGTGAACCGTCTGCGGTTTGCCCCGCAGGGGTGACTGAACTGGGTGCCCTTTGGGCAAGTGAAGGAACAAAGAAGGAAAGCCTTAGAACAGTGAAATGGAAAGTTGCTGATCGAGGCAACTACGGATGCTAGTTTGATAGAATGAAATGATTTAAATCCTTTGCGCAGAAGTATGAGTTGGGCATGTTCTTCGGCTATGTTACAACAAAAAGCGATTTGTCACCATGAATTTGGCCGGCCTTCAGAAGTACTACGGCTGGAGGATGTAAGGCAGGCGGAGCCGCAGGTGGGTGAAGTGCGGGTGCGACTTTTGGCTGCCACGATTAACCCGTCGGATTGTGGTATGATTGGTGGTAGCTATGGCCGTTTGCGTAAATTGCCGGCAGTCGCTGGGCGCGAGGGTGTCGGCGTGGTCGAAGCGATTGGGCGTGGCGTGTCCAGTGTGGCTGTTGGGGCGCGGGTGCGTTTTCCTGAGGAGGGTGCTTGGCAGGAGACAGCTTGTATGCCGGCGGCTAATGTGTTGCTTGTGCCGACTGATGTGCCAGTCGATCAGGCGGCCTTTTCATTTATTAATCCGCCAACTGCGTATTGCTTGCTGCAGAAGATGGTCGATTTGGCGCCGGGTAGCTGGGTGGTGCAAAATGCGGGTAACTCGACGGTGGGGCTTGCAGTCATTCAGATGGCGAAGGCAATGGGCTTTAAGACCATCAGTCAAGTGCGACGCGAGGAATTGATTGCGCCGCTTAAAGCTCTTGGTGCGGATCATGTGGTGATCGAAGGCAGTGGGTGGGCTAAGCAGGTCAATGAGTTGACTGGCGGCAAACCGGTCTCATTAGCGCTCAACTCCATTGGCGGCGCGAGCGCGATTGATCAGATTAAGGCACTCGGCGAGGGGGGCACACAGGTGACTTTCGGTGCGATGCTAGCTGACTTGGTGCGTTTTCCAACGCGATTCTTGATTTTTAATGATGTGCGCTTAGTTGGTTTTTGGTGGGACCAGTGGAGTCAAAAAGCCGGGCCTCAAGGGCTGAATCAAGTGATGAGAGCGGTCTATGCAATGATGCGCGACGGCACTCTCAACTTGCCCGTCGAGGCGACGTATTCGTTCGCCGAATACGAGGCAGCGATTAAACATAATCAGCAGCCACGCCTGGGGAAAGTCTTGCTTAAACCGTAAAATAAGTGAGACGGTGCGAAGGTTGCCACGTGGTGTCGTCGATTGCGGCGGCCAGAAGCTATGGAGTCGCTCAAATTGGCCTGCGCAAGCGCAGACGCCACGGGTTCAGAGTCTAAGCAGATTAGTGTGACAACTTTCGTAATCACATCCAGATTGGTGTGAGTTGTTTGTTGCAGCGTGGCGTATCACTGCTAAACGTCTTTGCATCATGTTCTTGTCACGATTTGCTTTAGTCACATCTTTATCCGCCTTAATTACGCTCTGTGCGTGTGCACCGAATGGGCTCGAAGTCGTTGGCGAGATTGACGAGAAGCAGTATCAATTGGCCAAGGATTATCAAGGCCAAGGACGCACAGAAGAAGCGCTAAGTGCCTTTTTGCGGGTGATTGATGCACGCCGTGACGCGCCCGAGTCTCACTTCGAGGCGGGCTATATTTATCTGAATTCGATGAAAGATCCGGTGAAGGCGATTTATCATTTTGATCGTTATTTGCAGTTCAAGCCCCAGTCGCCGCAGGCGAAGCAGGTGCGCCAGTTGATTGAGACCGCGCAAAAGGAGTTTGCTCGGCAATTGCCGGCGCATCCCTATCAGGGGGAGCTCGACCGGATTGATTTGATGGAGTTGGTGAAGAGTTTAAAATTGGAGAATGATAGTTTAACTCGGGATTTGGCGGCTGCGCAGCAACGGGTGCAACAGTTGGAGAATGTGGTCGGTGGCGCGCGACGTGTGCCGACCGCGCCGGTGGCAGTGACAGGGCAACGATCTCTGACGCCGACAGAAGTGCAGACGGTGGCACCCATACCGGATCCAGCGAGTGCGCCGCGCAGCTATACGGTTAAGTCGGGCGATTCGCTCAGTAGCATCAGTCGTGCAGTGTATGGCACGCCGTCGCGCTGGATTGATATTTATCAGGCAAATCGCGACCGTCTTTCGAGTGAGAATGCGTTAAAGGTCGGCCAAGATCTTCGAATCCCGTAATGGATGCTTTGACGTGCGGGCAGTGTAAATTCTAGTATTAAGGCGATGGAAACTTGCTACTTTGACTATAATGCGACTGCGCCGTTGCGGCCTGAGGCAAAGGTTGCGTGGTTGTCGGCGTCAGAGGACTTGTGGCTCAACCCGTCGAGTCCGTATCGTGCTGCGGCGCGGGTCCATGCGCATTTGGTAGAGGCACGGGCGCGGGTGGCGGGTTTATTTGCAGTCGCTGCTGAGAGGGTCGTGTTTAATTCCGGCGCGACTGAGGCGAATAATGCGATCTTCGCGCATTGGGCGGCGACATTGCCGGCGGATGCGTGCATCGGCGTCAGCCCCACCGAGCACACTAGCGTGCTGGCAGCGGCACAGCATTTTTTTGGTGAGCGCGTGACTTGGCTTACGCTGGATGGTAATGGTGCGGTCGATGTGTCGGCTCTGCAGAACGTGTTGAGCGAACGGCAGCTCGCTGCAGTCTCCACAATGGCGGCAAATAATGAGACTGGTATTTTAAATGATTGGAACGCAATCGCTACCGTATGTCGCGCTCAAGGAGTGCCGTATCATTGCGATGCGTCGCAATGGATCGGCAAGTTACCGCTCGATCGTTTGCAAACCTGTGATTTCGTGACCGGCGCAGCGCATAAATTTGGTGGCCCGAAGGGTGTTGGCCTATGCCTATTGCCAGCGGATAATTCGGGGTTTATGTCACTGGCTGGTGGTAGTCAGGAGTTTGGTCATCGTGCTGGCACCGAGGATGTTGCGGGTATACTGTCCATGGTGGCTGCTCTGCAAGCGGTCGAGCGCAGCACTGCACAGGGGCGGGATGAGTTTCTTGTCAAACTCGGTCAAGTGTTGCCGGCGGTCGAGGTGATTGGGTCTGCGGCGCAGCGCTTGTGCAACACGGCGCTATTGATCATGCCAAAGTTTGCGAGCGTGCGCTGGATCCGTGCTCTTGAGAAGCGCGGCTTTTTAGTCTCAGCGGGTTCGGCTTGTTCGACCGGCAAACACGGGCCATCAACGGTGTTGGCGGCGATGGGCGTTGAGGCAGCTGCAATGCAGCGTGTGCTGCGCGTGAGTTCTGGATGGGCGACGAGTGTGGCGGATTGGCTCGCCTTAGCCGCAGCGATGGCTGAATGCGGCTCGGAGCTGAGTGCTGAGGCGGACGATTCGAATTCGACCGTCATTTCTATTTAATTCAGTCTGGTACTTATGCGTTTCCTAAATCTCCGCGTGCAGGACTTTCGTAATATTGAGTTTGCTGAGCTGGATCTGAGTGCTGGACGCACGTTTCTGCTCGGTGCCAATGGGCAAGGGAAGTCGAATCTGCTGGAAGCGCTCGGGCTGGTCACCGCGCTGCGTTCGTTTCGTACGCAAAGTATGGCGGCATTGCCGCGGCAGGGTAGCGGTGCCTTCACCGCAGTCTACTCGATTGAGCACGACCGAGAAGGGCGGACCGAGCTGGAGGTGCAGTCTGGCAAGTCGGGGCGACGCGTGGCGATCGATGCCGAGCGTGTCTCGCGGCTTAGTGACTTTATTGGTCGCTTTCCGGTGGTGCCGTTGAGCTCAGCGGATTTAATGCTGCTGCGCGGCTCGCCGGCAGAGCGTCGGCGCTTTGTAGATCTGACGCTATCTGCGATTGAACCCGAGTATTACCATGCGCTGCGTAATTATCATCGTGGCGTCGCAGAGCGAAACCGCCTGCTAAAAAAAGGTGGAAGTGCGGCAGAGCTGTCGGCTTTTGAGGCCGAGATTGCACCCCATGCGGTGGCGGTGGCGAATCAGCGCAAGGAGGGGGTGCAGCGTTTGCGTCAAATATTGGTCTCGGAGTATGCCGATATCGCGGAG
>JABJQI010000073.1 GCA_018663485.1 Opitutia bacterium | reverse complement strand
GCAGCGCATACACTATGGATGTCTTCAAAGTTAGCGGGAACGGACCACTCAATGGCACGATCGAAGTCGGCGGCGCAAAAAACGCGGCTCTGCCGATCCTCGCCGCCACCCTACTAACCGAAGAGACGGTCGTTCTAAAAAACGTCCCCGATCTGAGCGATATGCGCTTCATGATCGAAATCCTGCAGCATGTCGGCGCCGAAACAGTGCAACCCGAGCCAGGCACATGGGAGATCACAGCCAAAGAGATCACTCATATTGCGCCTTATGAATTAGTGCGTAAAATGCGCGCCTCGGTTTGCCTACTCGGTCCCCTCGTAGCGCGAATGCGCAAAGCTGAAGTATCGATCCCTGGGGGCTGCGTGATCGGCCCCCGGCCGATCGACCTGCACATTAAGGGCCTGCAAAAGCTGAACTGTAAGGTCGAAATTGCCAACGGCTATGTACACGTCGATGCCTCCACAATCAAAGGCGGCCCCATTTTTCTCGGCGGCCGCAGCGGCAGCACTGTCACGGGTACCGCCAACATCGTTATGGCCGCGGTGCTCGCCCCCGGCAGCACGCGCCTCGAATGCGCCGCCTGCGAACCTGAAGTAGTCGACCTTTGCAACCTCCTCGTTAAGATGGGCGCAAAGATCGACGGCATCGGCAGCCCAGAGCTCATTATTACAGGAGTTGAAAAACTCCACGGCTGTGAGCATGCCGTCATCGCTGATCGTATCGAAGCTGGCACTTTCATCGTCGCCGCCGCGATTACGCGTGGCGACGTCACCATCACGGGCATCGCGCCGAAACTACTTAGCGCATTTCTCGACAAGCTCGAAGAAGCTGGTCTGCCAATGGAATTAGGCGATAATAGCATCCGTGTCCTTCCTTACGAAGGCTCGCTCAAGCCAGTCGACGTCATCACCCTACCCCACCCTGGCTACCCAACCGATTTACAAGCACAACTCGGCGCGTTGATGACGCAGACCGATGGCATTTCGATCATCACCGAGCGGATTTATCCGAACCGCTTCATGCACGTGCCCGAGCTACAGCGCATGGGCGCAGACATCGCAATGGAAGGGCCGAGCGCGATTATCAAAGGTGCCAGTCAGCTCTCTGGTGCACCCGTAATGGCCTCTGACCTACGCGCCTCCGCTGCCTTGATTTTGGCCGCGTTCGCTGCCTCCGGAGACACCTGGATCCAGCGCATTTACCACCTTGATCGAGGCTACGAACGCTTTGAGCAAAAGCTCACCGCTATTGGCGCAAAGATCCAACGCCTAAGCGAAAAAGACATGCCAAGGGAGCTACTCGAAGAGTAAAGAAACTTTCGACTTCGGACACGTCTTGTTGTGGGAGTTCTGAATCCAACGAAACGCTCCCCCGTTTCCACTGATCCTTCAGCCGCCAAGACGCGCATGGTCAATGGAGGGAAACGCTCCGTCGTTTCCACCGAAGCTTCAGCTGCCAATCCGACGCATGGAAACGACGGAGCGTTTCCCTCCAGTGATACCTAGAACAGCATAGCCGCATTGCCCTCTAGCGTTAGGCATGCATACTCATAAGAAATGGAGTATCATGATCGTAAACAGCCAGCGCAGCAGCCTGTTTACGATATAGGGAATCGCTCGAACATCATCTTTCTTACGGTCTGCACTAACAAGCGAAAGAGGATCCTAGCCAACGAGTCTGTCCATCAGCTCATCCGCAACGCGTGGCAAGGTGCCGACCATTGGGTCGTCGGTCGCTACGTGATCATGCCAGATCATATTCATCTGTTTTGTTCGCCCGCGAGATATGACCACCTGTCGATCAAGCGCTGGACCGCATTCTGGAAATCGAGTGCCTCGAAGGTCTGGCCTGATCCGAGTGAACAACCCATTTGGCAAATCGATGCATGGGACACACAACTACGAAAAGGTGACAGCTACAGCGCAAAGTGGGCCTATGTGAGCAACAACCCCGTCCGCCATAAGCTTATAGAGCATGCGAAAAAATGGCCCTATCAAGGTGAAATGAATCCTCTCATCTGGCATGACTAATTCTTGGAAGGTTCCACGCGCTGCGACACGCTCCGAGCCAACGCGCCGCCGTTTGCACCGGTGGTTCAAGGCCCCCAATCCGACGCATGAACACTGGAGGGAAACGCTCCGTCGTTTCCACCGATGGTTTGACCGCCAATCTGACGTTTGGAAACGACGGAGCGTTTCCCTCCAGTGATACCTAGAACACTATAGGCGTGTTTCCGTCAAGTGATACCTAGAACACCATAGGTGCAGTTCCCTCCAGTGGTACCTACAGGTCAAAAAGTTCACGAGGGTGGTGCCGTCCCGAAGGCAGTCATGCGGACAGCCACTGACGCGAACTGTTACAGGTTCGCACGCATCGCGACATCGCGATAATCGAACACGTGCTTTAGCTGTTTCTTAACGTACAGCAAATGGGCCAACTGCCCAAAGGGCCCACAAGGCATCACATAATTGACGCGATCGATGAACCGCACGCCTTCGGGATGGCTCGTTATTTCGTGATAGTGCAACCACAGCTTGTAGGGGCCAATGCGTTGCTCATCGACGAACGAATGCCCCTCTCGGATATACTTGATCTCAGTTAACCACGTCTGGCTGCCGAGGATCGGAATGCCGACACGATACTCAATCAATAGCCCATTATACATCTTATCGGGCACATCCGTGATGATCTCAAACGGCATGTCATCTGGAGTAATCGTGTCGAGATTCTTGGGAGAACTGAGAAATTCCCACGCGGTCTCCAGATCAGTATTGATGACATGTTCGCGAGTAAGTTGATGTATTTTAGCCATTGTTGACATTGATCGGCCGAAGTCTTTAAGAACTTACTCACAATATCCCTGTAAGGTTCGACAGTCGCTCTCGTTCATTTTTATCAATCAACATGAAAAAGCTGAGTAAAATCATAAAACACGCCGCAAAAGATGAAGACAACCGCTTGTTAATGGCTTCATCGCCGATCTTTGTGATGCATCTATTGGCACTTGGCGCATTGTTCACTGGTTTTAGTTGGGCAGCAGTGATTGCCCTGTTGATCACATACGTGGTGCGTGTGTTCGCACTGACTGCTGGCTTTCATCGATACTTCTCGCACCGCTCGTTTAAAACAAGCCGAGTCTTTCAATTTATTATGGCCTGGGTCGGCACATCAGCGGCTCAACTTGGCCCCATGTGGTGGGCAGCGAACCACCGCCATCATCATCAACACTCCGATCAGCCAGAAGACATTCACTCGCCTGTAGTCAAAGATGCCTTTTGGGCCCACATCGGCTGGATACTGTGCCGCGCCTATGGCACGATTCAGCATGACCGAATCAAGGATTTGAGCAAATATCCTGAGCTGCGCTTCATCGATCGCTTTCACATTTTACCAGTCGCCTCATTAATCAGCGTGCTCTACGTCATTGGCGCCTGCTTGAACACTTATTATCCGGCACTCGGCACGAGTGGCATACAAATGGTAATGTGGGGCTTCTTTCTCAGTACGATCCTCGTTTATCACGTCACCTTCTGCGTCAATTCGGTCACGCACATCGTCGGCAATAAGCGCTTCAACAACGACGACGAAAGCCGCAATAGCTTTTGGGTTGCACTACTCACCTTTGGCGAAGGCTGGCACAACAACCACCATCGTTGGCCACTCTCGGCTCGACAAGGCATGTATTGGTGGGAGTTCGACCTATCGTATCTATTGCTGTGCGGGCTCGAAAAGCTGGGACTTGTCTGGGACTTAAAAGTCTACCCAAAGGCAATTTATGCCGAAGCGGAGCAAAGCTCGGCCGAAGGAGGGCGCGTTGAGTAATTACTGGTTGGCACTGCTTAGTTTTGGCTTCTTTGCAGCGACAGTCACCTACCTGATCGCCTGGCGAATTCACCTCATGGCGCTGGTTGACGTGGTCTGGACAGCGGGCCTCGGCATAGCTGCGGTTGGGTATCTTGCGAACATCACGGAACCCACACTGCGCAGCTACGCGGTGTTGGCGGTACTACTGATTTGGTCAGGGCGACTCTCGACGTATCTTGTTTGCAACCGCGTGCTGAGCGGCAATGAAGACCCGCGCTACGCCTACCTGACTGCGCATTGGGGTAAGCACGCACGGCGTAATTACTATCCGCTATTTTTGTTACAGGTACTGCTAGTCACCTTATTTATGTGTCCCGTCAGTATCGCAATGACAGCAATCGACGCACCATGGGGACTGTTCGACTGGCTTGGCATCGCTATTGCCCTGTGCGCTCTGCTCGGTGAGCACGTCGCAGATCGGCAGCTGGCAAATTTCCGCACAGCTCCGGCAAACCAAAGACAAGTTTGTCAGCAAGGCTTGTGGCGTTATTCGAGGCACCCGAATTATTTTTTTGAATGGCTCCACTGGTGGGCTTATGTCGCCTTCGCAATTCATTCGGACCAATGGGCGTTTACATTGCTAGGGCCTGCTTGTATTTATGTCTTCCTACGCTTTCTGACTGGCGTTCCGCACGCGGAACGCTCCTCCCTGCTCTCCCGCGGTGCTGCCTACAAGCGCTACCAGCTAACTACCAATACCTTTTTTCCATGGAAACCCCATCAGCCAGATCAACCCTAAGCGAAACTTCAGCAGAAGGCGATCACCCACGCCCACTTCTGCTGGAGCGACTTTTTCTGCGCGCACTGGGTAATCTACACCAAGGCTACCTAAGTATTCATTTTCCAAGTGGCGCATGCGCCCAGAGTGGCGACCCCGCATTCTCTCCAATCAAACTGCGGATCCATGGACCAGCCTTTTTCAGGAAAGTATTTTCGGGTGGCAGTGTCGGATTGGGCGAAGCCTATGTCGCTGGCCTGTGGACGACCTCCGACCTCAGTGGGCTACTCACACTGTTGGCAAAAAATCAAAAAGAGCTCGGTCGCGTGCAATATGGCTTCTCCATTTTAGCGAAGAAGATGAATCAGCTATATCATCGTGCGCGGCGCAACACCATGCAGCAAAGCCGCGAGAATATTCAAGAGCACTACGACTTGAGCAATGCCTTCTATGAGACATTCCTAGACCCCACGATGACGTATTCCAGCGCACGGTTCTTGAGCGATGTAGACACACTCGAGCAAGCGCAGCTGAACAAAATTGACCGCATGCTTGACTTGGCAGGTGTCAAAACAGGCGATCATTTGCTAGAAATCGGCTCCGGTTGGGGCGCATTGGCCCGCCGCGCGGCTGAGCGTGGTTGCACAGTAAAGACGATTACGCTCTCGGAGGAACAATTTGCATATGCCAAGAACTGCTTCGAGCAAGCGGGCGTATCAGATCGGGTTGAGATCGCACTTCAAGATTATCGGACACTGTCCGGACAGTATGATGCCGTGCTTTCCTGTGAGATGATCGAAGCAGTGGGACAGGAATACCTGGACAGCTATTTCAAGATCATTCAGCAATCACTCAAACCGGGCGCAAAGGCTGTGCTACAGGGCATCACCATTCCCGACCAACGTTACGAGCGCTATTGCCGGAGTTGCGACTGGATACAGAAATACATTTTCCCCGGCGGTCATCTGCCTTCTCCCGGAGCGATCCGAGCCCATGTGGCCAATGCCGGCGGCATGCAAGTCCTACAAATGGATTCGTTTGGTCACGATTATGCCGAGACGCTCAAGCGCTGGACCGATGCGTTTAATGGACAATTAGAGGCCGTGCAGTCACTCGGATTCGATGCCGAGTTCTGCCGCAAGTGGAATTACTACTTCAGCTACTGCGAAGCTGGCTTTAAAACCGAGCTGATTGATGTGCAGCATATCGTGCTTCACCGTAATGGTGGCTAGCCACAGCACGAGAAACGACCAATGCTCAACTTACAATTACCTAAGTCGAGCGTTCAGCTTCAAAGTTCGTCGCCTTCAAGGTTCGCCCGTTTCAATGCTTTGTGCTTTTTACCGACTGCGCGGCAAGCAGTGCCTTCAACTCGTCTTTTTGACCCTCTTGTAACTCCGGAGCACACTGACAATTCGTGACTTCGTATTCTTTAAAGTGACGACACATGTCTTGGCTATCCATGACTTGCCGATTGAATTTTCCACAAAAGATGCAGAGCTTCACATGCAACCAAAGAAAGAACTTCTTCGCAGGAGAGAGCTTAGCATAATCCCCTTTGGATAATGAATGAGAGACTTGTTTGCAGGTAAACATTAGAAAATAAAACTACTTAACACCATTTCCGGTCCATTTTTCTTCGAGTGCCACTTTGAGTTGCTGGCGTGCGCGATGTAATAGGACCCATAAATAGTTCGGAGTAATGTCCATGACCTTACAAACTTCTTCAGTTTCCATGTCTTCGAGCATGCGCAGCACGAACGCCTGGCGGGCGGGCTGCTTAACTTTATCGATACAGACATTAAATACGTCCCAAAATTCGGTATTATCATAGGCCTTACGTGGATTGAATTGCCAAGGGTCTGGATTAGTCGTAGCGATTCCACTATACTTAAACCAGAAACTCTCAAGCAAGGCCTCATCCTCATTATCGATGTCGACTTTGTTCTCCTTAATCGACTTGCGAATCTGATCGACAATCTTGTTGCGCATGATCCCACGCAACCAGAACTTAATATCGCGACTGCCATCGAAGCGCTCTAGGGCTTTAATACCGGCTAAAAAGGTATCTTGCACACAATCAGCAGCGGCATCGGCATTACGCAGGCGAGACATTGCGTAGGCGTATAAGTAATTACCATAGCGATCCACCCACGTCTCAGGTGGTGCAATTTCAACTTTAGGCTGACTTTGTTTAGCAATGATCCGATCACGATCATCACTAGTGGAATGCAAGTCAACAAACGTTTAAAACCTGAATGTTCAGTGACGCTTAAGACGAGGCGCTCGGCTTCCCTCTAATCTGAAGGAACGCAGCACTCGAAGGGGAAAAGAGCTCCGCGGCGTGCGCTTTAGATGTGCGCGTGCCCACGCGAAAGGCGCCCACGCAAAGAAGCTCAAATAGTCGAATGCGGCTCCAATTGTGCATCACGGTCGATTAAAGTCTGTGGTGAGCACGGCGACGGGCGCTGGTACACCTGTAGCTTTTTTTTATAATAAAGCTGAGCTGCCTGCCAAATAATCCGCGGCATACTGTTGAGTGCCGTATCGAAAGGATGCAGCAGCGCATGGCGAATGATATTGGCTGCATTTAGAGGCACGCAGCACCCTTGTATCCATGTTTTTAACACACAGGCACCGTCACGATACAAATCCACTCGTAAATAAATTTCATCCTCCTCGACCCTGAAAGTGAAATGATAATCGCCAGATCTATCATTAAAGGGCGAAACATGAAACGCCTTCGGACATTGTGCGATCCATGTATTAGCACGTTTTCCGGGCTTAAGATCTGGCAAGACATAGACATGCCGATCGCCAAAGGTATTGTTTACCTCTGCCACCACACTAATCAACTCCGCCCCTTGCATACGAAGATGGAAATTAACTGGGTTAAACGCATAGTTAAAATAGCGCGGCGAAGTAATGATACGTGTGACTTGCCCAGCGCACTCTGGCCCTAATAGCGCATCAACTTGCTCTCCTATTGGACGATGCTCACCGTGCAAGTAATCGTGATCGTTTAATCGCAGGATGTTGGACTGATTATAACTAAAGAGTCTGCAGCGCTCGGCGATAGAAGATAGCTCGTTAGGATCGAAGGCGAAAAAAGTAACTGGGTAAGTAAAGGCATGCGCGACTGGACCCATACGCTGATGAACTACCTGCCCCCGATATACCTGAGACTTCCAGATCACAATTCGATTCCAAAACGCTGCGCAACTTCGACCGCGGACTTAACTGCATCTTCATGAAAGCCATAGCCGAAATAGCTACCGCAGAACCATGTATTTCGCTGCCCGTTCATTGACACTAACTTAGGCTGTGTTGCCATACTATCAAACGAATAAAGCGGGTGCATGAGGGTCGTACGATTAATCACACGCGCTTCGGGAATTGCTTCACTCGAATTCAAGGTAACTACGTAGTCACTCCGAGTCTTCAAGTCCTGCAAACGATTCATATAATAACTGACCGATACAGGCTGCGAAGTATCAGCCTGCGCGGATTCGCGGATGAAGTTCCAAGACGACCACAGCTTCGGATTTGGCGGCAGGTGTGTTGGGCTGGTGTGCAGCACTACGGAGTTTGGCTGATAGCGCCACGGTCCGAGACGTTCACGCTCGGAGTCACTCGGGTCTGCCAGTAATTGCAGCGCCTCATCCGCGTGTGTGCCGATGACCACGTGATCAAAGTGTTGCTCCTGGCCGTCGGGCATCTGTAACAGCACCCCAGATTCAGTGCGGCGTATGCTCTGTGGCGGGGTGGACAATTCCGGCGCAAGCGGGAAGTCACGCAGCATGGCCTCGACATAAGTGCGGCTGCCCCCCGCGACAAATTTCCACTGCGGTCGGTTGGTCAAGCGCAACAGCCCATGATTCTCTAAAAAGTGCAAATACGGCTGAGCAGGGAAATCTGCCATTTTCGCTACAGGCGAAGACCAAATGGCGGCTCCCATCGGGTAGAGATAATTATTCAGAAACGCAGATCCAAAGCGTCTCGATTGGAAATACTCCCCCAAGGTCTTCCCATGGAGATAGCCAGACTTGAGATCGCGAGATCCAATCCGAGCGAAGCGCCACAGGTCTTTCAGCAGGCTTAGGTGCTGAGGCTTAAATAGATAACTAAGCTTAGGGAATAAAGCGCCCAACGTATTGCCGGAATAGCCGTAATCACTCGCCCGATCATAATAGCTGAAAGTCATCGAACTATCAGCCAGCTCTACTCCCAATTGCCGCAGCACCTCAGTAAAGTGTGGATAGTTGCGGTGATTCATCACAATGAATCCGGTATCCACCGCGACGCCTGCATCGGCACCAGACGGAACGCGTAGGGTGCGGGTATGTCCGCCTGCATAATCATTTTTCTCAAACAGGTGCACCTCGTGCTTGCGGTTGAGCAGCCATGCCGCAGTCAGCCCAGCGACGCCGCAACCAACGACTGCGATCTTTAGCGGTTTATCTGATGTAATAGGGGGCGTCACTGAATTGGGCATAGGTATGTATAGGCTTTATTATACGAGATTATCACTGAAAACTTACAGCAGCCTGAATTATTTGTAATGAATCCTGACTTTGCTCGTTTTATTCTCCCAATGATACATCGCAACTTATACATCATTAGTAGTCTTTGTGCGTTACTTGCAATGACTGCCTGCAAAAACTCATCAAACGATATGCACACTCAAACTGTCCCGGATAGTGACTATAAAGCTGCACTTGAGCGCTCGAGCCCAGCCCTCTTTCAGCTACCCGATGCGGGCTCAGCCGAAGAAGCGACCATGCTGGCTGGCATCGAAGATCTATTCACCAACTACACGTACGAAAACTTAAGCAGCAAGACCACCGAGGTGTATGCGAAAGATGTGTATTTCCGAGACGCTTTTAAACAGTTCTCTCACCCAGAGGAGATTCGCGACTATATGCTTCACGGCCTCGAACCGCTCACGGCTGCCGAGTTCATCTTCAACCGCGTGATTCGCAGCGGTGGCGAGTTCTATATCGACTGGACCATGCGCCTAGACTTCAAAAGCACCCCGGCAGGTACTTGGGAAGAGTCGATTGGCATGTCCCACATCCGCTATAACAGTAAAGGCGAAGTCATCTTCCATCAGGATTATTGGGACCCGACCGACATCGTCTACCGACGCATTCCGATCGCACGACAGCTGATCGCCTACACCAAAGGTAAGATGTAGCGGAGCGAGTCCTTTGTCCTTAGTACCCTGATCCCCGTTCTGAACCAGAGCAATAAGACTGCATTAGGAGAGTAGGATGCAGACTCTAGACAAAGCGTGGGCCGTGGCGTTCGCGCTTGTGCGGGCTGCACTCAAAAAAGTGACAGACGCGTTGCTTCGACTTCGCCTCGACTGTCACAAAAAAGGTTGATCGTCATTTACGGGGAAAACACCAATCTGAGCTCAATGTGGCGGCTATTCTGTTGGGGAGGGTCGACCTCCGTGTCGACCGCAAGCAGTTTAGAAATAACATAAAATTCCATGATTCGCTATGGGTTGTTAGTTATAGCAGCCTCTCCCACATTGGTACCGGACGACACGGAGGTCATCCCTCCCCAATAGCCAGAGGCCAATCCACCGTCCATCTATGCCTCTCCCGCACCGGTACCGGACGACACGGAGGTCGTCCCTCCCAAGAGCCAGAAGCAAATCCACCCTTCATCTATGCCTTTCCCGCTAATCGACGATGAACCACAAAAAAGCCCCGTTCGATAACCGAACGGGGCTTTTTGAAATGACTTTCGCTTAGGCTTACTCGAAACTGTGAGCGCCTAGCTTACGTGGAATCTTCACCATGTTGAGCTTGGCAAGAACCGGCACACCATTTTCAAATGGCACCTTCACCTCACCTTGAATGAGCGGCAATGCATACTTATAGAAATTGTAGTTCATGCTGACACCGTCTTCGTTGATCCAACTCTCTGGAAGCTTCTTTACGCCGTTGGCGATTTCGGCAAGCGGCGTGAGGCCTGTCTCGCAGGTGTAGGTTTCACTATCTCCGCGTACAAGTGTAATCATCTTGTCGGTCTCACCTGCGATCGCAGCTTCGACAGCCGCTTGACCTGCTAGATAAGCTTCGTCG
>JABJQI010000025.1 GCA_018663485.1 Opitutia bacterium | reverse complement strand
GCATGGGGCGGCTTGCCACCAGAAACGTGCGTCATCTGCGCACGGGCGGGATGATCTCCGCTCAGAATCGCAGCACGCGACGGCGCACAGGTCGGAGCGGGCGAATAGGCCTGCCAAAAGAGCACCCCCTTTTTCGCCAGCGCATCGAAATTCGGCGTTTCCATCGGCGACGGTGTGTCGATGTCATAGCACTTCACATCCTGCCAACCGAGATCATCGGCGAGCAGCAAAATAATATTAGGCTTTTCAGGACGCTCGGAGGCGGCCGAAGTCAGCGCCACGGGCAATACACAAAGGACTGAGAGCAAGGCACCGATCGGAGCAACAATTAGACGATTCATCATACAATTCGATTTTATAAAGAGAGCTGCGCCAGAAGAATGTTAACATTAACGATCCACAACATAAATCACCCCAACTATACTGAAGAAATTGCGAATCGGCAATCGGGTAAACACAGGATGAATGGGCCAGAGCTGCGCTCTCGCAAACACCCGAAGGACGAATCTGACATTAAGAGTTCAGCGCAAGGAGGTGAATTGAAGGATGGAGTCTCCGCTCCCTGGTGACTCATGGTTAAAGATCGCCAGATAGAGGTTACCCTCCTTCACGGTGAGGTAATAGGGGGTCATCCCGCGGGGAACTAGGTGACTGAGATCAGTCCAATCCCCCGAGACCAGGTCATCCAGTGTCTTGAAGCGGATGAATTTATTCTCATCGGAGTCGGTTCCGCTGGCATAGGACTTCGTAAAATAACTGGTCGCATACCAGAAACCGTCAAAGAATTCGGCATCGTTGAGAACCAGTCCGGTCTTAGCCCAGGCCCCTGCGGGTCCACGACTGCCCGTGGGATCGAAACTATCGTAGACCTTGAACGTTGGGGTGTCCCAATCCACGATTTCCACGATCCGGCCCTTCGACGATCCGATCGCATAGAGTTTGCCGTTTGCAAAGGTCAGCGCCCGCGCGTACCCTTGAACGGGTACCGAGATCACACTCTCATTCTCGCCGATCGCGGTGAAGCGAAAGACATGTCCAGAGTTGGGATTGATCGCATAAATCCAACCCGTCGCAGGATCGAGCACGATATCGTGCGGGCGTTTCAGAGGAACGCCCGCAATGCTGTTAGTCTGGGCCGTGATGGTTCCGCTGGAGAGATCCGCAAAGGCGATGATGCGATGATTTTCAGTGTCGTTGGCGTAGTATAGCCCGTCTGCTGGGTTGTAGACCAGCGAGTGCTGACCGCTAACCGACAACGGCGACTGTTCAAATGTGCCTCCAGGACTGTCACGATACATGAATCGGCTGTTTTTAAGGTCGGTGACAATCTCCTGATCATCCGGCCCGAACGCCATGTGGGTGGGCCACTTGAACTGCGCCGGATCCCTACCGGGGGCATAGGTCGTCACCTCCAGCCCCAACCCCGTCGGATCGGCCAAATCCACCGGTAGGGAGATTGGCAACGAACGATTTTGCTCACGGCCGTAACCGGTAATGTCAATGCTGTCATCATCCACTTTGATCACCGCGTACGAGGTCGTTTCGGTATCAACCATGCCCTTCAGTGTCACATAGTGGATCCCTCCTTTCATTCCATAGTTACCATGGTGATTATGGCCGTTAATATAGGCTTTCACACAGGGGTAGGATTCGAGTAGGGCAATGACTTCTTTAGCATTCCACAGGTTGTGATTATTTTCGGGGTAAACGGGGAAATGACAAAAAAGGATGACTGGTTCATTATCCCCCTGCGCCTTCTCAATCACCGTTTTCAACCAGGCAAGCTGCTGTGCACCAATCGCACCATTCCATTTGGGGGACTTGATTTGCTTATTTTGATAATAGTCCGCTGCCGCTTGCGCCTCCGCACTTCCCTTTGGATAGGCGTGAAAACTGACGTCATTCCCATCCAGAATCACATAGCGCCACCCTCCCTCTTCAAAGTCGAAATACTTCGAGGGCATCCCCAACTTAGCCGGCACATCTTTCTTCAGATGGTCGGCGACCGAAAAGTCGTGATTCCCTAAAACGTGAACCTTCGGCGCTTTAAGCTTCGCAAAAATGGGGTTCACCACATCAAAGTTTGCGAAATCGCGATCAATAAAATCTCCCAAGTGCGTCACAAAGGCCAAGTCCATGGTGTTAAAATCAGCGACACAATCTGCGAGTTTTTCTTTGGATAAGGCATAACGTCGGAGGCCTGTGCTGTTAACATCACAATACTGACAATCGGCAATCGCACCGAAGGCATAGGATTGGTCGGCATGCTGCGAGTTCGGTAGCTCGGTCGCAGAGGTCGATGGACAACACTGGCGTTCGAAATCCACCTCGCCAAAGGTCAACATGGGCAACATCGCAAGTAGAGCCATTTGAATTCGCCTTATAAATATCTTCCTCTCGGGTGTAAAACGCGCTAAGTGCATGACTCAAAAATATGGTTGTTGATTTTGAAGGGAAACTCAGATGCTTCCGTCGAAGGCAACGAGCCGAGCGTCGTCGTTGTTGCCAATCGGCTTATTTGAACTGGAGTTCTGAAAATGGAATCTGGTGTTTCAGAGCGGTATTCCCATCTTTATCAATCACTCGAAGCGCAACGTGCTGGTCGTCCCAATCGATATCGATCACACCTGCGTTGAGTTGCGCAAAGGCCTTACCGACACGGAGAGAGTTCTTTGCCTTTGCCCAACCAGGACTTGCGTGCGTCATTCCGCTACTGGTCAAATCGTAAAGCGGATAGCCACCAATATCAGTCTTGGACAGTTCAGCGAAGTGAACGTCTCCCGATATCACCAACGTCTGGTTGGCTTTGTATTCTTTCAGAAGACGGAAGAGGCGCTGCTGCTCGTGCGGCACATTTCCCCAGTTTTCCATACCTTTATCCACGGAAAGCATCTGAATGCTACTGGCGATGATGCGAAAATCCGCTGGCACCTGAAGCTGCTGTTCCAACCATTGCCACTGCGCATCACCAAGGAGTGTGAGGCTAGTGTTTTTGGTCGGTTCATACCAGCCGACGATCCCTTTAGGTTTTTCGCCTTTTTTATACTTTGTGTGAGGTAATTCATCGCGGAAGTAGCGGGTGTCCAACAAAATGACCTGACAGGTTTTCCCGCGAGTGCCGAAGGTGTGTGCACTGTAGATTCCAGGGCGTTGACGGCGGACGGAATCTTGAGGCTCATTGAAAAAATCGAGGAACACTTGTTCTGACTCTTTCCGCATCGGGTAAGCCTTACCGCCGTCATTCGTGCCGTAGTCGTGGTCGTCCCATGTCGCGAGCATCTTACTGGACTCCCGTAATTTTTGAAACCCAGCACTCGCCTCAAGCTCAGCGTATTTCGCCTTGAGAACTTTCATGTCCTTGGTGTCGCCATAAATGTTGTCGCCTAAAAATATAAAGATATCCGGCTTTTCACCGAGAATGGCTGAATACATTCCACTCGTTCCAATCTTAGGATTATTACACGCACCAAAAGCAATACGAGAAATGGCAACATCGCTATGATTTTCACTGCGAATGGGCCCAACGCTGATCGAGCTGACACAAGCCGTCATCGCAAGACAGCACAGACCAACTGCGGCGATTCTTAATATATATTTATTCATCGTTTTTATTGTAACTCCACTGAAATTAGATTCTGTCTCATGACCCCTGGTACATCTGTGGTGATCGACAGAGCGCCCATTGCTTGCATGCGCCTTGCGGCCTTCAGATTATTAATGGTCCAGGCGTGCCATTCATAGCCTTGCTGACCAATCGCTTCGATGACCGACACAGGCACGGCCGTGTTCGAGCTTAGGCCATCCGCCTCGATCGCCTTCAATGTCTTCAAGACCGTATCCAGCGATGGTGTGATCTCTCCTGTTTCTTGTTTCTTGAAACTGCACAACCAAGATGCCTTGTAGTGCGGTGCTTTGATCTTGAGCTGCTGTATGACCTCCTGCTTAAAAGCGATGACTACAATCTGATCCTTTGTTAAGCCTGATTGATCGATCTCACGGAGCAATACGGGGACAATCTCAGCGCCGCACTTCACTTCGATATAGATCTTCTTGTTTTCAGGAATCGTGGCAAACACTTCAGCGAGGGTCGGGATCGTTGTTCCTTTGAAAGCCTCTCCGTGGATCGCACCCACATCCAGCTGTTTCAGTTCAGCCAAAGTTGAATTGCGAACAATCAGATTTGTCCCCGCCACCTTCTTTGTCTCGGCATCGTGAATGCAGACGATTTCCCCGTCTTTGCTTAGATGAAAATCAGCTTCAATCGCATCGGCCCCCTGCTCCCAAGCCAATTGAAAGGCAGGAATCGTGTTCGCAGGCGCATCCTTCGAGGCGCCGCGATGTGCGACAATCAAAGGTTCCCCTGCGTTGACTGATAGACTCACCAGCAAAAAAACGGTAAGAGCGCTGAATATTTTTATCATTTTTTTAAAGCCTCGGCTCCGCCCATTCGCTTCAGCACTTTGTCCAACATTGGCTTTGCTTCGGGCACCGCAACCTTGATCGTTGCGATGAGTTGCGGCACACAGGCCTGCGGGTCATTCGCTCGAATGCACACCAAGGCGATGGCCTTTCCAAGTGCAGCGATGTCGCCCTTTTGGGTGCAATTCTGAATCTCAGATAAAAGCGTAGGGAGCTGCTCGATCTCTGCGAGTTCGCCATAACTTTTGATGGCAGCCAGACGCACTGGATCACGAGGGTCTGCCATCAAACCGCTCAACACAGGCAAGGCGTCCTTGATCCGTCGCTGCGCCGCGACTTGTGCCAACTTGGGCTGTAATTGGGTATCACTTTGCATCAACTGATTCAATGGTCTATTCGTGATCATTGCGAGGCATCTAGAGAAAGCCACCGGCGTGGTGCCAACTCATCTCTTCAAGTTTAGTTTTCGGCAGGTCGAAGCAGAGACAGAGAGCTGCCCCCCTCAAAAAAATGAAAGGTTGCATGATACACCCAAAGACCGAATCACGCAATATACGTAAATGCGTAAAATAAGCGGTTCCCAGCCTCCCCGCATCATATGCATCGTTTTTCAGATTTAGTATAAGTGTCCTTTAATTCATCGTTGCGCTAAACGCATACGTTCCGGAACCGACTTCAAACACCGCCGCCCCTGCTTCCATGCGTAGGAAGGTGACCTCTTCGACCTGATCAATCGGCTGCCCTGACTCCGTCACATCCGCCACATCCTTCGCTGGTACATAGATCGTCGCACTCGTGTTGGTCGGTACCGTCACAGTGACGCGCGCTTGCGCACCGCGTTGCTCCCAATCGACGCTGATACGCCCGCGCACCGAGTCATAATGCCCCTTGGCCCATTCCAGGCCTGTCTCATATGCCGGCTTGATCACCAGCTTTCGGAATCCCACGGAGTCATCCGATTGCTGTATGCCAAGAACATTCATGTAAAACCATTGCTGCGCATGTCCGAGCATACAGTGGTTCATGGATGCGCCGGTGTTGGCATCCCATGCTTCCGGCAACGCGGACCACCCACGGTCAATGATAAAACCGTAACTCCCCTCGTCCCGGCGATTGAGCACCTTGCTCACGACCTCGTGGCAGTCATAACGTCCGAGCGCCTCGACCAGGTAGTGGAAACCGACATCACCAGCTGTTTGCTGGTAGTCGCGCTGTTTCAAGTCGGCCAGGATCGCGTCCATTACGGCCGTTTCATTTTCGGGTTCGCACAGCCCGATGACCAATGCCATGGCGTTGGCGGTCTGGCAACTGCCACGATTCTCGTACTGGCCGTTGCCGACGTAATACTTCTCGTTGAACTTGGCGCGGATCTGGTTGGCTAACGCACGGTAGTGCGCAGCATCGTCATCCTTGCCCAACACTTCGGCGGTTCGAACGACGAGATCGGCGCAGCGGTAAAACGTAGCCATCGCAGTCAATTCCGGCGGGGTGAACTTCGACGGCCCGTTGCCTTTGCCATGTCCATAATCATACCAATCCCCCAGCCCGGCCTTGGGCACCAAATCGGCGCTGGTGTCTTTCATGTAATCCACAAAGGCCTTCATCGACGGCAAATTGTCTTCCAACACCCGTGTATCGCCATACCAACGATACAGTTGCCATGGAAGGACAACGCCAGCCGCCCCCCATTCCGGTGTGTAACGAAAACCGGCCTTGAATGCCGGGTACGCAGGCGCGACCGTGTAGATGGCACCATCGTCTCCCTGCGAGTCGCGGATATCCCGCGTGACCTTGGCGTACAAGCGAGACAGGTCATAGCGCCGCGAGATGGAGGGCCCCATTAGATAGGAAACTTCTAGCCAGCCCAGCTTCTCACGGTGTGGGCAGTCGGTCAGCACGTGCGCAAGGTTGCTCCGCACCGCCCAATCGATCGACTGATCAATCTGCATAAACAGGGGATTGGAACAGGCAAACGCGCCCACCGACTTTGCCGAGGAGCGCACGTGCACCGACTCTATTTGTTCCAACACTGGCAAGCCGGTCGGGTTGGGATGACCTTGCGGAACTGCCCCGGTGACTTCGAGATACTGAAACCCGCCGTAGTTGAACTGTGGTTGCCAGCGTTCCAGCCCATCACCGCGCAAGGTGTATTCAAAGCAAGTCCCGGCACCGACCCCGGCCTGATTGACCCGGCCCGTTCCATTGTTGTACCGATCCGTCTGGCCAAAGCGCTGTTCCGCCGGCGTCAAACGGACGACCTGTCCCTTTTGCCCGCGAACGGCGATAAAAGGAAGCGCCGACATGTTTTGCCCGAAGTCATACACAAAGACATTCGGTTCCGGTTCCTCGACCGGCTTGACTGGCGACAGCCGTTCGAAATGTTTCATTGCCGGCGACTCCGACGACTTCAGGGTGCCCACTGCGTTCGTGGGTTCAGCTTTCCACCATTTCGCCGGTTCAGCAGCAGTCGCATCATAATCGCTCCCGCCAATAATCGCGGAATGGGTGATTGGGCCCACCCCGACATCCCAAGACTTGTCAGTCACCACAACGTCCGTTCCACCGTCCGTGTATTCCAGCCGCGCCTCAAGCAAAGCCATCAGCTCGTCGTCTCGGTAAACCCCATGCACTCGACGATCTGCGTGCGTATTATAAAAGCCCTTGCCGAGCATAATCCTAAACTCGTTTTCCCCCGCCACCAGCAAGTCGGTGATGTCATAGCTGTTGTAGTATACCGTCTTTTCGAAAACCGACCAAGGGGCATCCAAGAAATGATCGCCGACCTTCCGGCCATTCACGAACAGTTCGTAGTGCCCGAGTCCCGACACATTGACCCGCGCGACATTGAGCCCGCCATTAACCGTAAAGTGCTTGCGGAACACAGGAAGGCCTTCCTTCCATGCTTCTATCCGAGTGTTTTTTTCCCACGGCCCCTCGCCCCATGTCGCGAGTTCAGACGCCGATTGAACGACCGAAGTTTCGCCCTCTCGAACTGCCTGCCATTGCCCATCACTGGCAATCGTAACACGCTGACCGGACGCCATGTCGAGCTCCAGCTTACAGATCATACCTGCGGGATTTGGCGCTCCCGTTCCGTTGTCCGCGACCACTTCCAGCCTGTTTTCACCTGGAACTAACAGATCCTTCACGTTTGCCGGCACCCCTCGCTTCCAATCGGTGACTTCCGCGACTGGCCTGCCGTTCAGGCTAACCGTTGCGGAATTGTCCGCACTAACAATGAGCTGTGCATACCGGATGACCGCCTCTGCGGATACCGTGAAGGTGCGCGACAAGCGGCAAGCCCCTGGAGCCACCGTGGTGACCGCCTCGCCCTCCCGAAGCCCCCATATCCATTTGGCTCCTTCGAAATCCATACGATCTTTCCTTGCAGGGTAAGCAATCCATTGAGCCTGCCAGCCTGCAGGCGACAAAACCCCCATGCTCCAGCTTGCAGCCTCGCTCCACTGCGCGCGCCATTTCCCCTGCTGCCACACCTGCACTTTCCAGAAGCACTGCTGATTCGATTCAAGAGCTTTGCCGGCGTAAGCAACCTGCTGCGATTGATCCGACTTCACCTTCCCACTGTTCCATAGATCGCCCTTATTCTTAGCGAGCAGGTCTGGGGTCGAAGCAACTAGAAGCCGATAAGCAGTTTGCTGAACAGCCCGTTTGGTTGAACTCAACTGCCACGAAAGACGGGGCGCATGACAGTCAACCCCCAACGGATCCACCTGATACTCGCATCGTAAATTAGTCACATCAGCCCTGGCCCAACTGCCTAGGCACATGAGGATCATCATTATCAATAACTTCTTCATACTCTTTCTTCTCCTTTTATAATGCTAATATTTGGCGTTAAACGACCAGCTGCCGGGCTGAACGGAAAATTTAATGGTATGCTCGCCCGCCTCCACAAAGCTCAGGCCGCGAAGCGTCTTCTTGGGCTGGCCATTTCCCCATACGGTTTCACCGTTTGCCTGAATCAGAGTGATCGTGACACCGTCGCGTTTAGGAATGCCAACAATGGCCGTCGTGTCTGCTGGCGAATTCAGCTTTAAGGTAAAGAACTCAGTTTCGTTACGCAGTTCAACATCGATGT
>JABJQI010000026.1 GCA_018663485.1 Opitutia bacterium | reverse complement strand
ATAGGAATTACCCCCTAGTCGCAGTTAATTGATTCACTTCAGCAGCTAAAAACCACGCATGCGATCGGGGGGAAAGTCAGCCATTCGTTACAACAGTATATTACGAGGCCGCACTAGAGCGTGATCGACTTATATATAATTTGCGTACGAGTGACTCTGCGAAAGTAAGCTCGTAAACTAATAGCAACGCTCCACAACCGTCTTGATTTTATTTTCCCAGGTCTGCTGTTTCGCAAACAAATAGGCGGCATGACTTAAGGCACTGTAACGTTGCGGATCGTTCGATAAATCCACAATTGCATCAGCGAGTTGCTGCACCATAATTTCAGGTGTATTCATCGCAATCTTGATGCCCGTTTCAGCGGTAATAATTTGGCCTTGCCCATGCAAATCCAAGGTCACCACTGGCAGATTAAAAGCCATCGACTCGAACAATTGCGCAGGGCATGAATCACGCAAGGAAGTAAATAAAAAAGCATCGTGGCTTGCGTAATAATTACGGACCTCGGCTAAGGGCACAGCACCAACCAACGTCACCTGCCGTTCCAACCCCAGTGCATGTATCTGCAACTCAGCCGCAGATCTCATTGGTCCATCACCAACAATGGTAAGAGTCATGCCGGGGTAACGCTTAAGGGCATGCATTACCTCTAACGTCAAGAGCAGACCCTTGCGGGGTAATAGACGACCGACCCAAAGTAGTTTCATTTGCACAATGCTAGGACAACGCACGATGAATTCCGGAGAAAAAAACGACTCTGGTAGTGCTGAATCAAGCGTTGGAATAATATTTTTCGCTCCTGCCGTCTCGGCCATCGCTTGCGTGTCTAAATTAGAGGTTAAGACCGCATGTGCCCGCTGGAGCATCTGCTTACATGCCGGATTATATTTAAGTAAGCAGTGACTGATTTTTTTTCTTTTTTCTTCTGCGGACCAGTGCTCCAGGAAATACTCCTTGAATGCATCAGGCGCATGTTGCCCGCCACCCGCAGGACCAAAAATGAATGGCACATCCAAGCGGTATAAAAATGAACCAAACTGTATACTGCCCCATGAGACATGTTGAGCTCTGTAAAAACCCAGAGATTGATTCAGCTTTTTAGCTAAGCGGTATGCCATCCATTGCCACAGGATATAATACAAATACATCGTAGCTTGCGAAAACCCGTAGAGCCGCTCCAATCCGAATGGAAGTTGCAAGTAGTGCAGGGTAAGCCCTGGCACAGGGCCATGCTTCTCGACACTCGCTTGGTTTATGTTGCGCGTAATCGTATGCACCTCGAAGCCATGCTTCAGTAAACCAGTTGACCAATGCCAACCGCTGGCAGCCTCGGAACCTTTAAATGGGTTGCAACAAAATGCCGATAGTAAGATCTTCTTCATCATAAAATACGCTAAGTGTTTCTGCCTTAAACTTTGTTAATTGGCTCAGATGATGAACCACGACCTACATGCCCCTGGCTGGTGCGCCTGCGCCTGCGGCCTCGTAGCAGTTGCCCAATAAAAAACAGTACGAAGCGTGGGTTATGCCATGCGTAGCGCCGCCACAGGCGCCGTGGCTCCATCAGCAAGCGGAACAGCCATTCCAGCCCAATCGCTTGCAGCCACGCTGGCGCCTGCTTGATACGCCCCGCATGGAAGTCAAAGGCCGCGCCCACGCCAAGCATCGGCATATTCAAGCGTCCCCGATGTTCCGACATCCAAATCTCTTGCTTCGGGCAACCGATGCCCACGAACAGGATCCGCGCGCCAGACTCCGCCAACTGCTTGGTATAAGTCGCATCCTCCGCTGCGGTCAGCGGCCGAAACGGCGGTGCGATCGAACAGGCAATTTCAATCGCTGGGAAGCGCGACTGTAACAATGCGGCAAACTCTTTAAGGCTTTGCGCCGTGCCGCCGTAGAGGCCGATTGCTAACTGCTGTTGCGCGGCAGTGGCACAGACATGCAAAGTCAAGTCGGGCCCATACACACGCACCGCCGAGGGCACTCCGAGCGCCCGTAGGCACCAAACCAGTGGCACCCCATCGGTAGTGATCAAATCAGCAGTATTGATGATCTGCCTAAAATTTGGGTCATCCCAGCCTTGCATGACCATGTGCACATTCGACAAACAGACGTATCTGGATTCCCCGCGTCTTGCCCAATCGACGACACGCTCAGTCGCATCTGCATAGTCGGTCGCATCTAGACGCTGCCCCAGCACATACCGCTGTTGCAGATCCACCCCAGAGCCACTGGCTGGCAGATTCGATTCCAGCTTAGACATAGCGATGTACACAGTTCATGAAACGCTACGATTTACCAATCGATCGTACCTGCGCTTAAACTGATGATACAGCCAGCGTACTCGGGCCTTAGGTGACTTACTGCATAATTCATCCTCATACCACTGGTCGATCAGCGGATCAGGCACGATTTCAGTCGGATGTGATAATGGAAACGTTTGCACATGCGTCTTTGCTTCACGTCCTAACAAATGCCCGGTATGACTTGCTTCGTCATCGAACCCTACATTTCTCACCAGATTCATCTTCGGTACCACCGTGCAGCCCTGCTCTTTCCAAATCGTCAGTAAATAACGATAGGCCCATGAATCTCGGCGACCGACGTCAACCATTCGAAACATCACATCCCAATACAGACGCGCACGTAAATTATGCAGCACGCGGCGGCTGACGATTCCCCACTCTGCCCGATCGCGCCAAGCCGTCATGTCTGGGTCAAAATGATCCCAGGCACGCTTCCAGGTCGCCCACCCCCAGCAGTCAAAGTAATTACAAAACGAATAATCTGCATCGATCTGCATCGGAACAGGAGAACTATGCTGGCCCGACACAGCATAGACTCGTGGCTCATCGGCATATCGATCCAGCAACTCATCACAAAACTGAAAGAAGGACGGATCGGGTATAATATCATCTTCTAGGATGATTCCCGCACCACAGTCATTTAGAAACCAGCTAATCCCTGCAGAATTATTTTTAAAGCAGCCTAAATTTTCTTTGCGATACAGTTTTTTCACTTCGCATTGCCAGGGGAGATGATCGAGCAATTCGCGCACCTCACATACTTTTTCAATATCAGAGAGCTTATTCTTGCGTGGCCCATCGCAGAGGATCCACACCCGCTCGGGCGCAACTTCCTTCAATGCCTCCAATTGCCTGCGCGTCGCGGACGGACGATTGAAATGGATCAGCAATACGGGTCTATTCATATAAAAAAGTTGGATGGCCTAAATATTTACGGCTCCCAAAGCCAATCAACATTCGGAAGCAATCAATTCAAAAGTGTACGCGATTGTTGGGCCGCGGCATAGCCCTATTACTGACCTTCAAAGACTTCAACGTGAGCTGGTGGCGGAGGGGAACAGCTTAGAGAAAGAGAGGTACAGTGAGAACGTCACTTTGACTGGAAACCATTTCAGCGAGAGCCGGAGCTGCTGCATCTCGGGATGCTTGGATAAATCCATCACCTGGCGCGCCTCAGCGTATTTTCTTTTTTTGATAAATTTCCACACCCCGGCCAACAGGAATTGATGGATGAATTGTGATTTGAGTTGTTCCAGCCGACTCACCTTGAGCAAATTCTTTTTCCTCACTAGATCAAAGTTATCTTTCAACGCACGCACACTCTCAATATTGAACATCGTCATAGTCACAGATCCAGGATGAATCGTAAATGCGGACAGCACATCAGACATCACATAGACACCAAACTCACTGAAAGAACGCACCCACATATTATAATCGACCGGCGGACAACCCTCAACATCCCAGAGCCCCACCGTATCATAAACTTCTTTTCTAAAAATAAATCCCGGCGTGTGAACCGAAGCAGAATTTTTCAGCAACTTCTCGAGCGATTCTGCGGGGCTATAATAGCCTTGAGCGGCAAAGTGGTCGACTCGCAAGACATTGCCCTGCATGTCAACCAATAGAGTCCCAAATACGACAATCTTATAGGTCTCATCCATGGTGCGCAGACCGCGCAGCAGAATATCCAATGAATCTTTCAATAAATAGTCATCATCGTGGAGGATATAGATGTATTTCCCTCTAGCGAGATGCACCCCCATGTTAAAGTTCCCCACCATCTTTTCCCATCCAGGCATCTCGTGCGGAAAATTATTTTTATGGTAACGCCAGCTCCCCTCATAGCCATCAAACAGTGCTTCAACTGCATGCTTCGTCTCATCCCCCTCGGAATTGTCAGTCACCACAATTTCGACCTCGCTCGAGCTCGTCTGAACTGACCGTAAAGTCCGCAACAATAGATCCACACGATTCCTAGTCGGGACACAAATACTCAGCAGTGGTTTTTTTTCTTCACGATTCATCATATAATTTGGTTAGATAACGATTATTTATTTGAAATTTTCGCCTAATACTACAGTCGAAAAATCGACCCCAGCACTCAGCTTCAGTGAGTGTTGCAAGTAGCTCACGCCCTTGTGGACGCCTCCATTTGATCGACCAAATAGTCGCTAAATGGGATCGAACAAGTCCAACCCGGCGAAACAGAATTTAAAATATGAAAGGATCGACCATCGCCCTCATACACAAAATCCATCTCTAAGCTCTTTGTTTTTAGATTGAGCAGCTGAGCGCGGATCCCCGAGGGTCCCCACTGCGTAAAAGTTTCAGGCTTCAGCCCAGTCGCCAACGGTTGCGACAGAGCCACCAAATGACTGCGCTGGTATTTACGTAGTTCCTCATATGCCAAACGCCTGAAATCGAAGTCTGAATGCACCATCATCTGCGAACCTTGAATCATAATTTGAAACAGCTCGTTCCAAGCAAAATTTCCAAATCCTTTGTATTGCTCCCGCCAAAATGCCGGGATCGCGGTAGGGCCGATCTTGTGATGTCCATCCACTGTAACCGTAACGTGAACTCCGAGAAAGGGATTACGTAAATCGGGAACGGGATAAATGTTGGTCTTGAAGCTCCCAACGGGCTCCGTTGATTTTAAATAGAGGCCTTTAAACGGGAAAATCATGTATTGTTTTCCGAAACCAAAGGCATGCGCGATTCGATCGGCATAGAGGCCCGCGGCATTCACCACATAGCCAGCGTCAAATACTTCGCTAGTGCTCCAAACCCGATTACCATCACACTGCTCGAACGCCTCGCCCATCAGCAATTCAATTCCACGATCCTCTGCCTCCTGGCGAAATGCCTCTAACACGATGACTGGATCTGCGGTCGCAGTGCTAGGACTCCACAGCGCATTCTGGTAGGTCTTCACCCGTGGTTCGATCTCGCGCGCCTCTTCGGCGCTAATTTTGTACAGTTCCACGCCATTCGCAGATCCGCGCTGCAACAACTCATCCAAAACCGGCAGTTCTGACTCGTCCTTGGCGATCACCAGTTTGCCGCATTCATTCAGCGGCAGATTTCGCTCACGGATAAAATCCTTCAGGGCGCGATTACCATCGCGGGTAAAGCGTGCCTTCAAGCTATTCGCTGAGTAATAAAACCCGGAATGAATCACCCCGCTGTTGCGGCCACTGCCATGCATGCCGAGTCGCGCTTCCTTATCGATCACACACACTGAGCTAGCCGGATGTCGGCGCTTCAACGCCAAGGCCACAGTGATGCCAATGATACCCCCGCCTATGATTAAGTAATCTACCGTTTTCATTGCTATTTTATCTGTATTATAGGCCAATCAGCTCAGGATGTAGTCCCCTGCCAGCTAGATCTGCTCGAACTTCATTGATGTATACCGAATTCATCAGAATGACTACGTCCGGGCGGTAACTTTCGAGGAAATCTGGTCCGACATATTGCTTGCCAATTGCTGGAATAAAATTGCCCAGTAAATGCGGATTAATATCCACCACATGCTCAATCACGCCGATTTCATCCAACTGCGTGAGAAAGCCGACCGCCTTCGACCCACCTCCCCACACCACGACTTTCTTTTTCTCTTCCTTCAATCGCACGAGTCGTACCCGCCACTGTTCCAGATGCTTATTGATTTTTTGCACAAACAATCGGGTCAATGCTTTCAAGTCTGCAACTGATTCTTCGAGAGGATGCACTGTATCCGAAACAGCATCGGCTGGCCGTGCTTCGATGAACAAATATTGATCGTCATATTCAAGAGACAAATCCAGCACTTCAAATTTGTTACGCCGAAACAACTGCGCCAAAGAACTAGGACTGAAGTAACTACAATGCTCGCCAAAAATATCCCAGAAGGCTTGATCCTTTAAAATACGGACAATGCTGGGCACTTCAAAAAACAAAATGGGAGACGCGTCTTGGCACGAATCACGGATCATTTTAATCAAGTCATTCGTCTCAAAAATATGCTCCAACGTATGTCGGCAGGTGATACAGTCGGCATGAAGATCAGCATGTGCCTGACTATAGAACTCAGGAATAAAGCGAACGTTTGGATTGGGCTCACCGCGACCAGGCACCCACGCCGGATCGATCCCAACACCTTGATTATCGCCGAGGGCACAAATCAAACGGATAAAATCGCCCTTGCCACAGCCGATTTCGATCACCGTCTTATTGCGCAGTGCATATTTATCAATAAAGCGCTGCGTGACACCCGTGATAAATTTAACAAACGTTGGCGAGAAACCCTGCTGATCCTCATAGCCTTGAGTGTAGAAGTCCCATTCGGTATCGAACTCGCTATTAAAAATGAACCCGCAGTGATTACAGAAAGTTAACACAATATCATGCCGTGGCACCTGCATCGCCGCTGCGTAGCTTTTAATCGCTATAATACTCTGCACGGGCGCATTGCGGATCGTAAAAAACGCGTCGAGGTCTGCGCTTTGGCAACAGGGGCAAGTGGTATGCTTCATCGTTTAAGCTGCCACTTTAATGCATACAAGGAACCGCTGACAGCGACTTCGCATATTCGCCCTGCGACCAGTCCCACTTCAGATCATCATTGAGCAGCTTTTGTTCACGCAAGCGGCTCAAGGTTCGCAGACGAATGAACTGTGATTCACGAAAGTTGAGATCGTTAAAATCCATGGCTGCTAGCCCGTCTCTTAACTCTCGAATCGTGCTCTGCAAATCCCAGCGCGGCTGATGATCCGGAGCCAATTTCTGATACAGGTCGAAATTCACCCGATATGAACGCAGATCGGGAGCAGCATTCAAATTCACACTGACTCGTGTGCCCGGAATTTCAGCTGCCACAGCCTCGGCCAAAGGCTTGATCTGGTTGTTCCAGTCATTTGAGCCGGTGTTGACTGCGAGGAAACAGCCGCCTTGTTGCTGTTCACGCAACACGCCCCATTCGAAGGCAAGTGCCATATCCCGAACATTGATCATCGGTCGCCAGGGAGTGCCATCGCTCAGAATTTCGATATGCTGGTCGAGGCAGGCACCTGCGACAAAATCGTTCAAGGCGAGATCAAGCCGCAGACGGCTGGAGAAGCCACACGCGGTGGCAAAGCGCGGACAGGTGACCGTGAAGCTATCGTCTGCCAACAACTCTAGCTCTTTTTCAGCGGCTATTTTTGACCGTGCATAAGCCGTCAACGGGTTCAACTCGTCGTCTTCTTTTTTCGGGTATTGGCTGGCCGCACCGTAGACACTACAACTTGAAGCAAAGACGAACTTTTTAACCCCATTACGCTTACACATCTCAGCCACTCGCACTGCCGAACGATAGTTCACTTCCATGGTGACCTCTTCAAATTCATTGCCCATCGGATCATTCGAGATCGCCGCCAGATCGACCACCGCATCTACGCCCTTCAGTAAGGCCTCTGGAAACTGCCGAATGTCGCCAAACACCTGTCGATCGAGTTGCGCCTCTGGTAGATATGTTGGGTGACTCAAGCAATGGGCAAAATAGCCAATATCAAAACCGATTAACTCTGCATTAGGGAAGCTCAACCGAAATTGTTGAGTCACTGACGGACCGATATAACCGAGGTTTCCTAGTATAATTATCTTCATCATATTTTTTTCATTTTAACATTAATCCTATCTAACACACATTACTTAACTATGTTTAATTACGTAATTTATCGTGCAACTGATCCAATAAATTGAACCAATAAAACATCCAGAGCGACGATCCACGCATTTAAAATCGACCAAAATCGCTCTAGTGAATGCTGTTATAAGCCGCGATCATCGGACAATCTGAATCGAAGATAACATCGTCCCACCTCAATGCCTGATCTTTTGAGACATCGTTTCTCAGCTTTAGTCCATTAGCCAAACCGATCGGAAGGAACCCGCCCTGAATCATCTCGCTCCGGTTCTCACATTCACCATAGGTGGAAAATCCCCCCAACCCATCCAGCGTGCTGCCTGCTTGCATATTTTTCTTTGCGGTAGCCAGCACTTCGACCGAGAAACACTCGGACGAATCCAGCGTGCCATCATCGAAATCAACTAATCGGGCGATTGAAAAAGGGAATTCAAAGAACAGTAAATGATACGGAACATAGAAACTGTAAAGTGGCCCCTTGCCCATTTTCGCATAGTTTAGGAAGCGTGCGGAAACAGGATCGTCGGTCGAGGCAAAGACAAACACACCCGGTCCCGGCTGTGCGCCGATCACCATTTCAACAATGCCCCCTAGTTGCTTGAGTTGGTCGATGTCGTAGCGACTGGTAAGGTCATCGACATGGCCATCATATTCAATCGCGAGCATGCCGCGCCGCGCTACCTGCATGCCAGTGGCATTGGCGATTGCGGCCTGCTCAAACGATACTTTTGTGCCGTCGGCAGAGCTGGTGACCATATTCACACTGAGACCGTTGTCCTCGGCAAAGCCTTTCTGCGTATCGGGGTTACGATAGTGATCGAGCATGCCCTTGATGTTGCCACAAACCAGTGGATTGAAGCCCATCAACTTGACTTGCCGGTAGAGGTTGAGTGTGACGCCCGGCTCGTCTCCATCACCCAAAGTATAACGTACGCCACTAGCTCTTGCTTTGCTTTGGAGAAGTGGCCCGAGTGTCGCATCCAGTTCTGCATTGAAAGAAACGACATGTTTTCCAGCGGCAAAGGCCTTTAATATGACGTCGAACGCAAACTCAATCGCCCCCGTCATTTCAACGATGACGTCGATAGATTCCGTATCGACCAATACTTGCACAGATTCCGTCACTACTCCACGATTTCGACGAATCGCATCATCCACTTGACTGGTAGTGCTGGCAGACAGCACCGCCTCAACCCCTGCAGTTTGGTAGGCTTTATGCGCGCGCGCGGCTGTGCGGTTATAAATCGCCGCAATCCGCATACCGGGGATGTGACGCTCAATCTGATTGACTAGACCAATAGCCATCTCGCCAGCACCGATCAAACCGACCTGTATCGGCGTCCCTGCGGCTTCGCGCGCTCTTAATTTTTGATCGATAATTATCATTTTTTATTCTAGGTGGTGAGTTAATGCGATTAATGAAAATATGGAGTTTACAGCGTCTCAAAGAGTGGCCACGCGGCATCTTTCTCGGAGATGACTTCGACTGGTAGTGGCCAATCAATGGCAAAGCTCGGATCATTATAACGGAAGCCACGCTGATACTCCGGCGTATAAAACTCATCTATCATATACATTACCTCCGTATCATCCTGCAGTGCCTGAAACCCATGAGCGAAGCCCTTCGGGACGTATAGCATGCGTTTATTATCCGCAGTTAATTCGACCCCTAAGTGCATCAAGTAAGTCGGCGATGTCGGACGCAGATCAATAATGACATCATACAATGCCCCTCGGGCACAGCGAATCAATTTCGATTCCTCCACCGGAGCATTCTGTATATGCATGCCACGAAGCGTCCCTGCCTGATGGTTGTGCGATAGATTACACTGGACGAACTTCGGGTCGATGCCATGTGCTGCAAATTCATTCGCACAAAAAGTTCGTGCGAAATAGCCGCGAGCATCGACAAATGGTTCCAAGTCAATAATCCAGGCGTCCTTGAGTGATGTTTCTTCAAATTTCATAATTGAGATTGAACCGCCTCTTCGAACAGGAGTTGCTTGCGAAAATGAAAAGCCTCTGCCATCTCAACACCGCACTCAATACCGCGGAGGCGCAGTAAAGATCGGAAGGTCTCTGGGCTAAACCAGTGTTTCTTACTTTGACTACTAAAATGGTACATCAAATAACTAATCTTCGCCTCAATCTGCGAGTGATTGACTGAAATATAGCAGTTTGGCTGACCTAAATCCCCGTCGTACTTGGGGATCTCATACTCCAAGATGCAATGATCCCGCCACGTGTTCCAGGTGAGTTCGCTTAGCGTTCGATGGTCTTGATGCTGGTCGCCTTTAGTATGGGTAAATATCAGGTCCGGAGCGGTCTCTCTCTTAAGTGTTTCAAACGCTTCCTTCGCCTCGATCCCTGACCAAGGTAAAAATCCATCGCGAAAGGACAGAATTCGGATATCAACGTGACCGGCTCCGTCAAGAAAAGCCGCCGCGCTGGCGCGGGCTTCGTCGGCGCGCGCTTGATTAGAACAAAAAACAACCCACACAAATTCGCATTGGGGGTATTGCGCTACCAGTTTTAAGATCGTCGCACCACAACCGATTTCAATGTCATCGGAATGGGCACCGAGTAGAAGGATTTGACTGGGATGTCGGCATGGAATTAAGCTAAGCATAGGTTGGGTAATTCGCGCCAGACGGCCCAAGGCATATCGCCACTGGCATAGAGTTCGTCGAGCTCTTGTTTTTCCTTAAAAGTGTCCATGCAGGCCCAATAGCCCTCAGAGCGATGCGTCAGTAATTGTTTTTCTGCAATCAGTCGCTGAAAGGGCTGATTCACTAGCTCGTCGCCGTGTTTAATGTAATTAAAGATCTCTCGCTTAAATACAAAGAAGCCACCGTTGACCCAGATACTGGAGCTACTCATCTCTTTAATACCAAGCACTGAACCGTCCTCCTCGCTGTCCACCATATGAAATGTTTGTTTGGGCTGAACGGCCACAAAACTTGCGACCTTATTCTGCTCGTAGTGGTCTTTGATTAATTCATCTAAGGGAATGTCGGCTAGACCGTCTGCGTAGTTGGCCAAGAAATATTCGTCGTCTTTCAAGTATTTTTCAACCGCTTTTAGGCGCATACCGATAGTGGTATTTAGCCCAGTGTTAACAAAACTAATCGTCCAGTCTTTCATTTCATTGCTGAGCAAGGTGACTTGGTTTTGTCCACTGGCTAGGGTGAAATCGTTGGCCAAGGTTTCATTATAATTTAAAAAATAATCCTTAATCGCTTCGCCCTTGTAGCCTAGGCATAAGATGAATTCCTTATGGCCATAGTGCGCATAATACTTCATCAGGTGTAACAGTATCGGTCGATCGCCGATGTGGACCAATGGTTTGGGCAGCACTTCTGAGGCCTCGCGAATTCGCATGCCCATTCCGCCGCAAAATAATACAACTTTCATAGTTAGATGATTTCCACCTCCGGAATTGGGATGATAAATTTTCCGCCCCATTCACGAATGTACTCGCATTGCTGGGTAATTTCTCGGGTCAAATTCCACGGTAGAATAAAGACATAGTCAGGTTTAGTCTCACGAATTTTTTCGATTGGAAAAATAGGGATATGACTGCCTGGGCAAAACTGGCCGTGTTTATAGTCGTTACGATCGACCGTATAATCGAGAAAGTCGGTCCGAATGCCACAATAGTTAAGCAGTGTATTGCCTTTTCCAGGAGCCCCATAGCCAACAATACTTTTCCCCTGACTTTTTAACTCGATCAGCGTTTTGAGGATATTATTTTTGGTTTCCATCACACGTTTTGAGAAATCAAGGTACGCAGCCTCGTTGTAAAATCCGGCTGCTGCTTCATCTTCCCTAACCTTGCTCAAATTTAGTCGTGCCTCTGGCTGGCTAGATGTGGGGCTGGCATACACGCGAAGTGAGCCTCCATGTATTTCAAGTTCTTCCACATCAAAAACAGTCAGGCCGTGGGCTGAAAAAATTGTCTCCACTGCAAGCAACGATAAATACGAGAAATGTTCGTGATAGATGGTATCGAATTGGTTCCCTTCGATTAATCGCAGTAGGTGTGGAAATTCCATGGTCAGCACGCCCTCGTCTGCGAGGAGTAAACGTAATCCTTCGACGAAGCCGTTAATGTCGGGAACATGCGCCAACACATTGTTGCCGATAACGAGATTCGCTGGCCCGTATTTAGCCCGAAAGCGCTGCGCCACAACCGGGCCAAGAAACTCGCAGACTGCAGGGATACCTTTTTTGCGAGCCACTGCTGCGACGTTTTGCGCTGGCTCGATACCTGTCACTGGAATTCCATGCGGCAAAAAGTGCTGCAACAAATAGCCGTCATTGCTCGCAATTTCGACCACAAAACTGTCTTGGTTGAGCGCCACCCTTGGAATTATCATTTCAACATACTTTTTTGCATGTCTTACGGCTGAATCAGAAAAAGAAGAAAAATACGCATATTCAGTAAATATGTCAGGCGGACTTACATATTCTTCCAGTTGAACGAGCTTACACTGATCACAAAGGTAGACATGCAGCGGATAAAATAGCTCCACGGCATTCTGGTTAGCTGGTGGCACAAAACTCTGGCACAATGGCGACATACCCAAATCGACAAAAGTTCGCGTGAGCGGTGTGTTGCAAAATCGGCAACACGCAAATGGCGAAATTTTATCGGCGACGGCGATAGGTTTTTTCTCGGTTAACACATGCATAATAACTATATCAATAAGGGTTATAATTCTCTATATTCTGCCAAACTCAAACGCTTTTTTAATTATTAGCAAACTGTTTTAAAATTATTTATCTTTTATTTTTCACCGTCCCTTTACCTACTCTAATAACGCTTTTTATATTTATTTAATTTATTCTATGAAATTAATTAACACTTCTGTAAGTTAACACATACTAGACTAACCTCAACCAGATGGCGCTTCACACCGTTTTAAGAGTTACTCCTGCGATCGATTGAAAAACCAGCAAACCAATGTTTCATATAATTCCTGCTGTCAGATCGGCAGTCCCATACAATGGCTCTAACCGAGCCAGTTCCTGACAAATCGGTGGGCATGCTGCACCCCTGAAAACTCCGGCAGCACGAAGGGCAATTTTGGGATTCCTGCAATACCATTGCTGGCACGGTCGAAATCGAAATTGCGCCAGATTTGGATCATCGTTTCGGCCAGGACTTTTTTAGAAAAATGCTGGCGCACACGTTGCTGTCCGCGCAAAGCCATCTCACTGGCCTCCGCCGCGCCACCGTCCAGGATAGTATCAATTTGCCCCATAAGATCTTTCTCTGTCCGAAAAAGTCGCCAATGCGCATCAGGCTGAAGCAGGCGTTCCACACCATTGACCCGAAAATCGACCATAACAGCGCCTTCCGACATGGCAATAAAGTGACGATTGGAAGTATAATATTCATAGGTCACCCCAGGGAAGCCACCAAAGACCACCTCTGCTCCAGCATAGATTTCCCCCTGCTTCTCAAACGGCAGTGCACCGCGGGCCGAAGGCAGCTTCCCCCAGCCATCGCCGTAGAGGTAGAAGTGCTTGCCGTAGCGTCGATCCAATAGTTCCACAAGGCGAATACGCTTCAGTCCGTTCCAAAAAAGCTCATGTGTGGGATTACGCCCAAGCCTGCGGTTGCCGACAAAGACAATTCCTTCGCGCTGTGCGGTCAACTGCATCGGTCTCGTCTTACCGAACCGAACGTCACAATAACCAAGCGGCATCAGCAGCATGTTACGCACTCCTGCGCGAGTAAGCTGATCAGTCAGATAACCGAAACCGGTGAGAAAAACGATATCCGACATACATGCAGCTTGTACAAACGAATACGGCACCCGATGCACAAACCGACAGAAAGGATCCCCCAAGCTGGTTGCAATTCGAACTTGCGGATGGATCTTTCTGAGACGCACGAGCGCATCGCCCAACATTATTTTACAATCATGGAAATGATGCAGTAGCACCCAGTCAATTCGCTCAGCCCCAACCCGTTCGATTAACTCGTCCCAAAAACGCGCCCACTCGTTCGCGGTGCGATTACGTTTCCAGAACATCGATGAATGCCGTTGCAGCGTGCCTTGCTGAACTGCGTGCTCGAAGCCTGCAAATTTCCCTGGGTGATCCTCTGCTTCTTGGCCTTGATATGCAATTAATAGATTCATAATATGGAAAGAATTCGTCGATACGTTACCAGCCAAGCCAGCGGCCATGTCAGACCCCCATGTCGCTGCAGAAAATACGCCCAGTCCTGCATCGGTAAGCCTTTCGGTGAATTCACCGCGCGCCATCGAGTTGAGATCGATGGTTGATCAAACCATGATGTGCCGACTGGATTTCTAGCACAGACGCCATGCCAGCCGCTCGCGACCGCAACAGACACCCCCACTTTAGCAGCCCGCAGGGCATAATCGTAATCGCCCATCGCATGAGTAAAGAACTCATCCATGTCACCGACAGAGTCGGCAGCGGCCGCAGAAATCAGCACGATATTCCCATTCATCGCGTGGCACTGCTGCAACGTGAGTCGTGGCTGTAAAAGTCTAAATTTACCCGGATGCCATGCGGACGCCGAACACAGGCCACCGTAAGTTAATTTTCCAGTATCCGGGTCGCGAGTCGAACCGACCAGAATGCTGCCCCTCGGTTCCTGTACCGTACCAGCCTCCTGCACTAGCCGATTTAATGAGCCTCGATCAAGGAGCGTATCATCGTTGAGCCATAGGTAATAATCAGCCCCCAACAAGCGCGCGGTCTTATAGGCGGCTGCCATCCCTCGGTTCCAGTATAATGAACCGTCGCCGCTCAATACTGTCACTTTTCGAAATTCCGCTTGCACCGCTTCTGTGGTTCCATCTGTGCTGCCGTCATCCATCAGGACCGCAGTTAAATCCAGCCCCTGCCCCTGGCTGAAAAAACTCCGCAAGGCGCTGAGGGTTTGCTCGCGACGATTGAACGCGGTGAGTACCGCACAGATTTTGATTGGTGGGCTCATCTGTTGGCCTGCCTCGTTTCGGAATGTCGTAACCAGCCGATCGCTGAGCCAAGGAATATAGCTTGTATATAATCGGAGCCATACACCATATAATAGACCAGCTGCGAAGCGACTAGCACTGCCATACACAGTAAAAATGGACGCGACGCCACATCCCGTTTAGCGCACCGCAACAGTCCGCGCAGTAGCATGCCATGTAGTGCGACAAACGCCAATAAACCGAGCGCCCCACCCCGCAACAGCGTCTGCACGTAGAAATTGTGCGGCGACTCGCTACGCAGTTGCTTCACTCCATCACCCGTGAGCATGATACGATCATATCCTGTGCCAAATGGATTACCGATTAACCGCTCGCGAGCCGAATCCATCTGCTCGCCAGTTAACAAGGCAGTCCAGCCCTGAACGCGCCACGAAAACGTCGTGCCGCCACCATCAGCACCACTGGGGTCGAGAGCACTCGCGGCGGCGTCGGCATAAGATTCAGTCAACGCTTCCAGTAGCGTGGCACCAAATACAAGCGCACTCAATCCGCCACAGACCACTGTGCCGATGACTCCCCACTGGATCAGCGCAGTCCGTAGCGAGGGCAAAAGCCACAACACCAGAGCCAATGCAATGATTGCCACGATCCAGACGCTGCGATGCTGAAGGACAATCAGCAGTGGCAGCAGCGCTACCACCAGCGGAATCAGCCAGAGACGCAACTGTCCACGCTGATGCATAAAGATCGCAATCAATAGCGCTTGCAGTATGAGCAGCGTGAGGGATGAACCGATCGGACGTTCCTCACGTGAAAACCCGCCCTCCACAAAACCGACGATCGCGACAATCGAGAGGCAGAATGCCGCGAATAGAACCAGTTTTTCGAGCTTCTGCCAGACCCTCGCGATATCGAGCGATGCCACGTAGAGCGCGATGCAGATGATATAGAAGTAGCCCCTGAATTCATTGGTCGAGGCCTGCAGACCGAATACGCGGAGTCCGAGGATATAATTTAATCCTAGAATACCCGACCACAGCAACAGCAGCAACAGCAGGACATCGTGCCGTCCGCAACCATCGCGCAAGCGCGCAAAAAAGAATGGAAAAGTCAGGCAGAGTAGCAGCGGGCCGATCAGGTCGATTACATTGATGTTGATTCCACCCCACTCATAACTAATCGGCTGACCATTATTATAAAAGCTGGTCGCGACGAAAATCAGCACCAGCGGGCATAACGACAGTAGAGGCCTACTTTCGAGCAACCGAATCGCGGGGATGATCAGCAACAGCGCAACACCTACCAAGGCGCATACTATGATTGAATAACTTATCATTTGATTAATCCGCTAAAGGTCTTTTCCAACGCCGCACATTCCAGTTGAACCCTTATTTGTAAATCTGTTAATCGAGGCACTGTGCTTACCTTTTCGAGATAATATTTTATCGTATTCATCGAGGTATCTGCCAGCAACCGCTGACATTTGGAAGTGCTCGCTGGCATATTTATACCCCGCGTCTGAATAGCGCTGCCAATCGGATTCGTTGGTTAGTAGAGAAGTCATGCCGACGGCGATCGAATCGACATTGGCCACATCCACTAGCAAGCCCGCCCGCCCCTCGTTGAGCACCCATGGCACCGCCCCACTACGCTCACCACCAATCACTGGCACACCCTTCGCCATCGCCTCGATCAGAACCATACCGAACGATTCCTCGAACGAAGGATGCACCAATAAAATGGCGTCGCTCAGGTGGGACTGGGCTTGCGCGTAGGCCAGATCGCCGAGGAAATCGACACCGCCATCGAGTTGCTGCTCAATCGCCCATTGGTGGCCTTGCCCACCCTTCTCCGATCCGGAGCCGATCAGCTTAAGGCGTAACATGGGTTGCGCAGCTCGCACTTGGTTAAACGCCTGCAGCAGCGCCGGCAGATTCTTACGCTTAAAGAAGCCGCGGTTAATGGCCACGACTGCTCTCGATTCGTTCGCCCCTTTCCACTTGGTAACCCGCTTGAACGACTCACTGGCTATTCCATTGGGTATGAGTTCGGAAGAATTAAAGGTCCAACGCTCGATCACCTGTTTAACGTAGGGTGAATTGACGCTAAAGTGCTGCCCCTTGCAGTAGACCGCTAACGCCATCGAACAACGAATCAGCCGATAGGCATCGGGCATTTGCCACAGAATCGCCGGAGCCCAATCACGCACCGTAATAAGAGTATCTTTATCGACACGCAATGCCGCCAGCGCGAACTCATAGGTCCAATGCGCGTTGAGTATATCACAGGGCTCGCTTTCCAACGCCGACACGAGGTCAGCCCGCTCCGTTTTAAAAAAGTCTCGCGCGCGATGGTCGTGGCGATAACGCCCGAGGCGAATTTTCAATGCGCCGAAATCCCATGCCTTGGGCTCACTGATTTGATTGCTCAAGCCGAACACCACCACTTCGTGGCCTTCTGCCAGCAAGGCGCAGACCAGCATCGAGTTCATTGGAATTCCATATGCCGTAGGCAAGACGTCTTTACCCAAGTTAAGTGTTTCCGCAAGCAATGCAGTATCGATCGGGCCTACAAATCCTATTTTCATCGTATCGGATGTGGTGTACTGCTGTTAGCGAGTGGTTTGCACCGCCCTGGGCAGTAATGGGATCCGCCCGATTGCCTTGAAGATCTGCGCTTTGAGTCCCGGCAGGAAAAATAGCAACAGCAAGCCGAACGGGATGGCCGCGCAGGCAGTGTAGCTCAGAAAACGGGGCCAACTATCGACTACAAACAAACTGGCCGCCAGGTAGATCGGCGCGAGTAACAGCGCCAACGGCGCCCATTGCCACAGCAACGGACTCAGTGCCTGTGCGATCAAAACACCCTTACGACGGAAAATATAGATGTAGCGAAACTGCGCCAGTAAGCCTGAGATGATGATTGCCAAGGGCACACCGAGCAGACCAACGGCGTAGATCCCTAATACGATCAGGCCGATACGGACTGTCTGTTCAAAAAATTGGGTGGATTCAACCGCGCGAATTTCCCCGACTGAAATACCCAGGCCGACAAACAGACTGTTGCGAACTTGAATAAAGGATGCCAATGCGGCGAGACAGGTAAACAGTTGCCCGACAAACTGCGTCTCCGATATCCAAATCGCGATGAAGCCATGATTGAACAAAGCATACAACGACACGCCCACCCCCGCTGCGACGAAATAGCCACGGGCTAATTGTGCCAAGGTTTGACACCGGCATTCGTTGCTAACTGTAGGATCACTGAAATAATGGCTACACGCACCATAGAGCGCCGCCAGCGCGTGATTAATAATGTTCTGCAGCAGCCCGAGCACACGCATCGTTACGGTGAAGGCGACCATCGCCTCGGGGCCAATTGCGCGTGTGATCAGCACGGCCGGTAGATTTTGCGCAAATTGGCCACTCGCTTTGGCCGCCAAGATAGCAGGGATCATCGACATGTAATCCTTAAAAATGGCGCTCGACCAGTGATTGCGCTGACTGAGCGAACGTAGAATCAGTAACGTATGCATCAGGTTGATCACGAATGGCACGAGCGAGCGCAAGAGCACACCCATCACTAAGGACCAGAGGCCGAGCTCAAATACCACCAGCGCCAATAGGATGCCAAGTAAACTGACCAAGTCGCCTAAAGTCTGCGCGAAAACTGGAATATGATTGCGCTGCAGGGCAGACGCGAAATTGCGCATAAAGTCGTTGGCCAGATGAACCATCGTCGCAATCGAAGTCGCATAAAAGCAGTGGATAATAATTTGCTGAAAGGCTGGATCGATTTGCAACCATTCTGGAATGACTGTTCCAACCGCAATCACAGCGAACAAAAATAACGTCAGTACCCCGGCCATGACCACCGCACCATGCCAGAAATACAGGGTCACTGAGGCGAGCTCTTTGCGCCCAAAAGCAGCCGCGCAGCGCTGCAGCGTGACGACTGAAACGCCGACATCGACCATTGCAATCAGTGCTAAAACACCACCGGTGGCTAACCAAAAACCATATTGCCGATCGCCCAAATAATGCAAATAAAGGGGAATCATCAGCAAGCCCTGAACAATATGAATCAGATTGCTCAACCAGCCGCCAGCGATATGCCAGATAACTGCTTTTTTGCGTTCGGCGCGTAGGCTAAAGTCGATTTCTTTCATACTCACTCTGAACTCTTAAACATTGGGCAGGCTCACAAGCTTCCGCCCTTGGTCACTCACCTCAAAATTTGAGGCGAAACCATCTAAACATCTAAAACCGTAAGGTTTAATTGAACTAAAAGGTCTAACTTTCCCTAAATAAAGACCTCGTTGTCAGATCATTGACAGGATGCGAACGAATCGTTGCTGGGGAATTCGTTGCACACAAAACTAGACATTGATCACACAGTCGCACTGTACCGGCATCCAGGCAGACAGGATCGCTGTAGTATTCCGCGAACCGCAGATGCAGGTGGCCGGGCGCTGTGCGCTAGCGTCTACACTCAGACGAGCATCAGCGCTGGCGGCTTTATTGATCGTAATACTCATTATATTTTTTTCTATTTCGCTCATAACCGTAGCCGTAGTAACTGCTGGCTTGGTTGCCATAACCGACTGCGGCCGTGACATCTCTGATGCCGTTGAAAACAACTCCGAGTACTGAGATATTTAAGTTATCCATCAAGCCGATCGAGTAACGCGCCTTGGCTCTCGAAACCTTAAATTGCCGCGCAACAAAGATGCAGCTATCTGCATAATCAGCAACTAAGGTCGCGTCTGCGAACAGCCCGACTGGCGCGGTGTCGAAGATGACCACATCGTAGTCTTGTTTTAAGCGCTCAAAAAGCGCTGCAGTCTTCGAATCGCCAAGGATCTCGGTCGGCATGTCGCTCGATTTACCGGCAGTGAGCAGCGACAGATTCTCATGAACTGACACGATCCCTAGTGACTCATTTTCGTGCGAGGCCTGCGTGCTGCTGTCGGATTGCAACGAAGCATACCATGCAGTTAATCCATGCTCATTCTCTGCCCCAAATGCCTGGTGTAACGATGGCCGACGCAAATCACAATCGACCAAAAGGACTCGATAGTTATGCGTCGCAAATGCCGCCGCTAGATTGCACGAAACAAACGACTTGCCCTCGCCCGGCAGTGAACTGGTCACCACCAGCGAAAGCGGTCCCGCGCCTAAGTCGGTCTTCATCCGCAGGCTACTGTAAATCGATCGAAAGGGCTCCAGCAAGTCGATGTCTTTTCGAAAAACCGCATGCGCCATCTCCTCTAGGCTCTTGCGCGGGAAGTGGCGTACATCACCGAGTAATGGCTTGTTAGAATAAGACTCAACGTCAGCAAAACTACTCAGTCGGCCATCGACCAACTCAACCCCTAGCGGTACTGCGACAAAACACACACCAGCAAGGCAGCACATAACCAGCGCTATCTTCTGGTGGTCAGGCCAAGCCGGATTAGAGGGCATAATTGCAACATCGAGCGCCCGCACCGTATTTAGATCCATGCGCTCCGCGATGGTGGTATCACTATAACGAGTCGAAAGGGCATCATAGGTGAGGCGTAAGCGCTCCACTTGGCGATCCAGCATACGATACTCGATTAGGTCGAGTTCGACCTGCAAGGCCTCCTGTTTGGTTTCCGCCAAACTGGTTTCTAAATCTTTCAGCTCAGCCACCACCGTATGATACTCCACCAAAACTTCCTGGCGGGCCTGTTCGATCGCTTGACTGAGCGCTTCAGTTACCGATGCCTGCGAGGCCAGATTCTGCACTATCAATGGATGACGTTTCAAATAGATTTCGCTCATCACTTGAGCCTCTCGTCGCAGCTCCTGTAGCTGCGCATAGATCACTTTGACATCATCACGGCCACCGACAAATGGAATGTTCATCAACGCGGCCAATTCATCCTCGGCAAGTCGAATCTGCGCCAAGCGACTCTCGACCCCGGCTAAACGCACACGCGCATTGGTCACCGCTTCACTCCACTGCGTCAGATTCTGCGCCACGATACTTTCCCCTCGCTCTGCAGTCACTAAGTTCTTCTCGTCGCGGTATTCCTGCAGTATCATCTCTCGCTCAACCAAATCGAGCCGCAGTTCTTCGACCTCTTGGCCTAAGAAAGACACCGCATCACCGGTCGATTTGGACCGTACCTCCGCCTTGTACTGAATATACTGATCGACATACTGATTTGCCACCGCTTGCGCTACCTCCGGATCCGAATGAGTAATCACAATCTGAATCGCCTGGGAATCCTCCTCCCACTTAACTTCAAGCGCCTGTTTAAGCAATAGCCCGACGGCATCCGGTAATTCCTTAGTCGCACCTAACTCCTCTAACGGCCCAACATAGCCTTCCAAAAAGCGATCCCCCATCTCAGGCTCCAATGCGGCCATGACGGTATCCGCCAACGCTCGGCTCTGTAAGCGTTTAATATGCGTATTCATGATCGACGCTAGCATATTATTATTCTGCACATTGGTATTCAGCACTTCTTTGACATCGATAATATTTTCGGTCGCGAGCTCTATAACGAGTGATGATTCTGCGCGGTACTGCCGCGGCTGCATAAGTAAAAACGCCCCCACTGCCACTGCCACAATCAATCCGCACGCCGCACCAAACTGCCAATGGCGGCGCACAATTTGAAATATATCCAGCAAACTAATCAACGAATCACTGCCACCACGACTGCCAGCTGCTGCCTGGCTGCGCTGCGATTTAAAATCATGTTTCATATAGCTCATGCTTTTATTGTGCGGTAATATATGAGATTAAAAGACCCGTTTTGGTACAAACACGATATCGTCAGGATGAACCAGCATCGAACGACTCTGCCCCGCCTCGATTGAATCGAGCAACTTACCCGCATTGACAATGTCGATCTCCTGCGCCGCAGCACCACGGGAGGCACGAGTCACACGCACCTGAGTCAATTTGGCGGTACCGGTAAAGCCACCCGCTCCGGCGACTGCGACCAGTAGGGGCACACCGTTTTGACCTGGCGGAATGGCAATCGCCCCAGGCTGCTCCACTTCTCCTAAGATCGTAACCATTTTAGGGGCAAATTCCTGGATGCTAATACTCACCACCGGATTGCGCAGATACTGCTGCTGCACAAACACCTGCTCAACCAAATCCTCAGCCTCAGACACAGTCGAATTACCGACTAGGATTCCGCCCAACAACGGCATCGACAAGATGCCCTTATCAGAAATGCGCTGCTCGCAGGCCAAATCATCTTCGCCGTAGACTGTGACCCTGACTAGATCAAACGGCGACAGCTTGTAAACCACTTCTGGCGCTTGGTATACCTTCTGCGGAGATCGGGTTCGGGTCCGACCCGCGCCCAAAATTACATCTAAGGGGATGACACATGCAAGAACCAGCACTGGCAACAACCAGCTGTTTGATTGGAATTTATTGACGATCTTAATCATAGGAATAGGTACCGCACCAAGGGATTAGAATAAGTAGGCAATCGACAGGACAAAAGTGACGACTTCGTAAGTAGAGTCATCTT
>JABJQI010000037.1 GCA_018663485.1 Opitutia bacterium | reverse complement strand
TGCGCTCCACCTCGTCTGCGTTGAGTCCATACACTTCCATGTCGACATCCTTGGCAGGAATTCCGAGCAAGCCATCACGCACGCAGCCGCCCACCAGCAACGCGCGTCCACCGGCGGCCTTGAGTAATTCAGCAATTTGTATGCAGGCCTTGCGTTGATTAGGAGGAATATTTTCGAGAATGTTCACTATTAAAGACTAGAGAGCTGAGGGGGGGATTTTTGGAGGGAAACGCTCCGTCGTTTCCGCCGTGAATCGGTTCATGCGCCTTTATCAATTAGGTAATGACAGTAAGAGTAGGATTAGGAGTAGGAGTAGGATCGCGGGGTAAACCCGCTCGCTACGCTGACTTTGAATGACGGCAATGACGGAGCAATGCCCTCCAGCTAACGAATTGCGGGTCCGCCCCAATTGAGCTTATCACGAACGATCGCAAAGTGCGAGTGGTCTGGATTTTGCATGAGGCGAAATTTCTTTTTGGCTACAGTCACCTCGACTGTGAAGTTGCCATGAAGCTCAAAGCGTACGCGTCCATCGATCGTGATACGAGGGCTGGGCTCGGGCTCGGCGCTTTCGATTTTGATTTGTGTTGAGTGGTCGAAGATGACTGAACGATTACCAAAAGTGTGCGGGCAAATCGGCGTCATCGCAATGGCGCTGACTTTCGGCCCGAGGATCGGGCCACCGGCAGAGAGGTTATAGGCCGTCGATCCAGTTGGAGTGGAGAAGATTAGGCCATCGCAGTGATACTCCGATACCGGATTGCCATTGGCGGAAACGCAGAGGCGAATCAGCCCGCTGCCTTGAGTTTCTTTAATGACGACGTCGTTCAGCCCATAGATGCAGTCTCCTTGTGCATTCGTGCAGCTCAGTATCGAGCGTTCGGCGATCGAGTAGTTACCTCGAATGAGTGCGGGGAAGTCACGTGCTGCCTCGGCTTCGGTATAGGTGGCGAGAAAACCGAGCTTGCCTAGATTGATACCAAGCACCGCGGATCCGGACTCGAGCGCCGCATCTAGAACGCCGAGCAGTGTACCATCGCCGCCAATTGCACAGCACAGGTCCTGTCCAATCAGGGCATTGGCTGTGAGCGGATAGCCTTTTAAAATATTTGTCTTCACTCCTTCACGTTCAGCGAGCGCGGCGAGGCTCTCTGCAACGGCTGCAGCTCCAGGCTTGGATGAGTTAACTGCAAAGGTGATGGATTGGATTGGTTTCATGACTAGTTTGATGCAGTGTGGTGGCATTCTGTGGTTAAATCAATTCGCGATTAAGGGTTGTTTGCGAGAGATGACCTTCGAAGGCGACTTGCTTTAGTTGGTTGCCCGTTGTGGCGATCAGTCAGCTCGAGCAAGCGGGCTACGGGGCGGCTTGACCTTTATCGCGTGAGGTCTTCTGATCCGACTGCATGGCCGAAGAACGTTACCTCCTGATTGATGCGTATAATGTAATTTATGCGACGGATGAGCTGCGCGAGGTGCTGCGTGGTAATCTGGATGCTGCGCGTGATCGATTGACTGAGATGGTGGCCTCGATACATGATGGCGAAGGGGTGCGCACGTCGTTAATTCTGGATAGTCGTAATAAATCGCTCGAGGTAGATCATCCATTTGGTAAAAAGACTTTTGAGTGGATCTATGCGCCGGCGGGTCTGTCGGCTGACGGTGTGATCGAGCGTATCGTGGCTCGCGTGTCAAACCCCGCGCGCGTCACGGTAGTGAGTCAGGATAATATGGTGCGCGAATCGATTCGAGCCAACGGAGCGATGGCGATGGATGCGCAGGAACTGTTTGCTTGGGCACGTGCTTGCGATGCACGCCTGATTCAAGATGCGCAGCGTCGTCGCAATGCAAATTCTTGTAAGTGGAAGAACGGCCTCGATATTAATTTGTGACAGAGCAGCGCTTTTTAAATTCTGCGTAGTATACGTTCTGAGTCGGATGACCATGAAGGGCGGCAGAGCTTATCGCGGTAGGAGTGCCTGCGCATAAAAAAGAGCTAATTTAAAAGCTTTGCAAATAAGCGTGAGAATGTGCACTCGTATTTGCTTCCAGTCGTAATTTTATTACTTCTGTGTCTATGCAGACTGATCATGTCGAAGAAATCCAGGGACTTTACGGACCGTTCACTTTAACTGAACGAGTGGTGCAAAAGATTTGGTTGCGGCAGGATTATGCCAGAGCCGAATTAAAGACGGTTTCGGGCAAGACACTCAGAGTGAAAGACCCCGGTCGCTGGAATTTACAAGAGGGACCAGATTTTAAAGAAGCGCGCGTGACTCTCGATGGTGTCGAAATTGTCGGCGACGTGGAGGTGCATTTTAATGTCTCGGATTGGCATAGGCATGAGCACGAGCGCGATACTAATTTTGACCGTGTGGTATTACACCTCGTCTTGCATCCCGAGCGGCGAAACCCCGACCCTGTGCGAACATCGAAGGGACATGTGCCAGAGTTGCTTTATTTGATGCCGCTGCTGAATCGAGATCTGGAATCGTATGCGATGGATGAGGCACTTCTGGAACTGGAGCAGCAAGACGAGTTAGAGTGGGTGGCACAATTTATAGAGAAACCATTGGAAGAGCGGCTGCGAATTTTATGCGAACGGGCAGAGGCGCGTTGGTCGCAAAAGTTGAAATATGCGCAGCAACGCTTGCAGGCCGAGGGCTGGGAGGCGGCTTGTCATGGTTATGCGATGGAAGTCTTAGGCTATGCGCGCAACCGCGCGCCGATGCTGCGACTGGCGGCAAAGTATCCGCTCGCAGTCATGCGTGCCGATGGGATAAACAGCGAAAATCTATTTGCGGTAGAAGCGGCGCAGTGGAAGCTCAACGGCCTGCGGCCTACGAATCATCCGCTTCGTCGCCTGGCGCAATATTTGCAGGTCGTGCAACAGCAACCACACTGGCCAGATCGCTTGGCGGAGTATTTAAAGACCCTGCCAGTTGTAGTGGGAAGTTCGACCACTGCAGACTTTCGCAGGGCAGCGAGCCTACCGAAGCGCCGCACTGCGCTCAACCAATCCATTTTTAGTGGTGTCCTTGCTGAGCAGCGATTCAATACCATGGTGGTGGATGCTTTACTGCCTCTGGCAACTACCGCAGGCCTGCTCGATGGCTTTAGTTATTGGATGCATTGGTCTCCTGGTGATAGCCCTGACGCCTTGAGGCGCTTCTTGAAGCACGCAGGCGTAACGAATCGACAGAACCCGCAAAGCAATGGTTGGAGTCAGGGTGCACTCGCGTTGTTTTTGGAGCGAGGTGTGTAAGAAAGTTGGTCTTCTTGGTGTTGGCTCTTACGCGAGGCTTCGTATTGAGCGATCTAAAGCAAGAGCCTGAAAAAAGTTCAGAAGCCAGGATTCGATGAATTGATCAGATGGAGGGATGAAAGCTACTAATTGTAGAACACGCTTTCACTACTAGCATAGAGCGTGGTTGCGTACTTCGCTGAAGATGCTCTTCTCGACATGCATTTTTCACGACACAACTGGTTTTTAGCTCGCTCAGTTTCGCGTCTCTTCAGTCGCTTCGACGGAGGTCGTTTTGTTTGGTAAAAACCGATTTTTATCCAACCGATGATGCCAGACTCTTCTTTTTTGGCTTCTGCTTCGGCGTCTTTGAGGGGGCTTTCCCAGGCGGAGCCAAATCCTAGTGCGGGTGTGTTCATGATGCTGAGTGCTTTGGTGTAAAGATGTAGGGTGCGTATCTCGGCGCGACCTGGCTTGTCTTTTAATACGCTTACCGCTTGAGTAAGTCTCTGGCTGGTCTCTTGTAAACTGGCCAATGTCTGCCTGAGCGCTTGATTGCCCTTGTTATTGATTTCCATCTGGGTGTGAAGATGCTTTTGTAGGCTGGCGATCTCGTCCTTCAGCTTGACCCTGCGGGCGGCGGCAGCGGATTTTTTTGCGAGGGCTTTGATCCCTGCGCGTATCCAGACCAGTAGGGCGATGGCCATACCTATGCAGATTTCGATCTCGATTGGCTGAGAAAATAATTTTTTAATAGCGTCTACCATAATAGAGCAATGCTCTTGGTTTTTAGCTTATCGAGACGTGGCGAGGATACAAATCGCTATATTAAATTAGCAGTTGGAAAATTGACTATACTCAGACCCCTAACTTCGTTGTTTAAATGGGATATTTTTAATCATTATTGGATCTGTACAAACGTAAATCAAATGCCGCGACGAGAGGGTGACTGACTAAAAATGGCTCATCCACTCCTCAACTCGTTATTACAAAAGGCTTGCTTGCTGCGGATGGTTGCGAACCTAAGATGGCCGAACCAATTGTCTTGCCGCGAATCTTCGGAGCGATGGCGGAGAGCGTATTTCTCGCCATTGACGAGTGCAGCATCTTTATATAAATATTTTGCACCATGGCGAGTTTCGATGAAGACATTGTCCGCGAGTATTTCGAATTGAATGGCTTTTTTGCACGTCAGTTGCGTAAGCACAGTGTGCATTCGCGAAAAAAAGCTACCGAGGAGACGGTTGATTTGTTGGTCCACAATCCATCGGCGCCGTCGGAGGCACCAGAGCCGAACTTCCAATTGTTCTCTTCAGATATGGTTGCGATCCGGCAGGCAATTGTGGTGGTGCATAGCTGGCAAAAAACCCGAGTGACGCCGGCGATTTTAAAAAGTCCTGCTCGTTTGTTAGAGTTTTTAAAGAAGGGCGTGCTGAGCCAAACAGATGTATTGTTTGAAGTTGAGGAGGGGTTGCTTGAGGATGTGGAGGCTTATCGGAAGGTTTTGGTGCTGCCCGGCTTGCCGACGGCAGAGCCACAGCGCAGCGAATGTCTAGAGCTATTTAAAGCGCAGGGTGTGGATGGAGTGATTGCGTTTAGCACAATCCTTGAAGATCTACTGCGGCATGTGGAGGTGAATCATAGCTATCATAAGTCGGAACTGCTGCAATTAGTGCGTGTACTGAAAGTCTACGATATGGTGCAGGCGCCGCAGATGCGCTTGTTTTAGGTCAAGTTTCAGCGAACAACTTCCATTCTTGTATAATTTAAAAAGGTGGGAATTGTTAAGGCACATGTCTATACATCCTACTGCTCTTGTTTCTGAAACTGCCGTGATTGGTGCAGGTTCCATTGTCGGTCCTCATGCTGTGATCGAGGACGGTGTCGTGCTTGGTGAAAATTGCTCCATCGCGGCGCATGCTATTCTGCGCGGTGGTGCGCTACTGGGTAATGCTGTCACGGTCGATTCGTTTGCGGTGATCGGTGGCGATCCGCAGGCTCTGAGCTTTGATCCGTCGACGAAGAGTGGCGTGGTGATCGGCAACAATGTGGTGGTTAGGGAAGGCTGTACTGTCAATCGTGGCTCGAGCGATGGTTCGAATACCGTGGTGGAGGATGGTTGTTTTTTGATGGCTCAGGCGCACATCGCCCACGACTGTGAGGTGGGTAAGAATGTGGTGATCGCGAATAATGTGATGCTGGGCGGGCACGTGACGATCGGAGCGAATGTCTTTATCGGTGGCGGTGCGGGGATTCATCAGTTTTGCCGGATCGGCTCGTATGCGATGATCGGTGGCAATGCAACGATCACAGAAGATGTGCCGCCATATGTAACCGCGGCCGAGCGTAATACGGCTCACGGCTTGAACATGGTGGGCTTACGACGTGGTCGTTTTGAGCGTCCGGATTTGGCGGATCTCAAAAAGTGTTATCGTGCGGTTTACTTTGGCGGTGGTAATTTGAAGAAGAAGGCGGCTGAAGCAGTGCGTGAGCATGAGTTTGGTGTAACTGCGACGGGTGCGCGTTTCTTGGCGTTTTTTGAGTATGGCAAGCGTGGTTTTGTGCAGTCGTCAAATGAGGCGATTAACAAATAGCGAGCTGCGGATTAATTATGGATAATTTGAGGCCGATTTTGCCATTGGCGATTACTTGTGGTGATCCTGCAGGTATCGGTCCTGAGGTGATTGCTGCAGCCCTGCGCAGTGAGTCGGCGCGCGGCAAAGATTGTATTTTAATCGGCCCAGTCGCTTGGGCTGGACCTTTGGCGGCAGAGCTCGGTTGCGCTTTCGAGGGTGTTGGGCCAGTTGATCTTAAGGTCGTACTGGGGCAACCATCGCGAGCGACCGCCGAGGTGGCATTAGCTGCCTTACAGGTTGCGGCGCAGGGCTGTGCGGATGGTCGTTTTCGTGGTGTGGTGTCGGGGCCAGTGAGTAAGCATTGGCTGCAACAAGTCGGCTTTACGCATCCCGGACAGACGGAGTTTTTTGCAGAGCTTTGGGGCGGCGAACCAAGTATGGGATTTGTCGGCAATGAATTGCGGGTGGTATTGGCGACGTGGCACATTCCATTACGCGAGGTCGCGTATGCCTTGACTTCGGAGTGCTTAGAACTGGCAGTGCGGCGTGCGTATGCGCTCGCAAAATCCTTTGGTGTCGAAGCACCACAGATCGGAGTGTGTGGCTTAAATCCGCATGCAGGTGAGGGGGGCATTCTTGGTCTTGAAGAGCGCGATGTGCTCGACCCTGCATTGGATCGCTTGCGCGTTGAAATACCAGGGCTGTCAGCATGTTTACCCGGCGATACGGTGTTTGTTCGGCAGCGTCGTGGGGACTTTGATGTGGTCGTTGCGGCTTATCACGATCAGGGGCTTGCCGCAGTCAAGACCTTGGAGTTTGATACGGCGGTGAATGTAACGCTGGGCTTGCCCTATGTGCGCACGAGTCCGGATCATGGCACTGCTTTTGATATCGCTGGGCAAGGATTGGCGGACTGTGGCAGTTTTGCAGCGGCACTTTCTGTCGCTCGGCAGTTGACCGCGGGCTAATTGTGGGTTGTTGGTTGGTCGTTGCTAGTTTATCGGGTAATTTAAAAAATATGAGTGTTGATACGACAAACACGCTCCCTGAGGGCGTCCGTGAAGGTAATGAGAAGCTGGTCTTGGTGACCGAGCCGGCTGGGGCAAAGCTGCAATCTTTGGTCGTGCGTGAGCAGAAAGGTGAGTATCTGCGCATCAAAATTACCGGTGGTGGCTGCAATGGCTTGAGCTACAAGATGAAGTTTGTGAACGACACCAAGCGCGGAGATATCCTAGTGCGTACGTCTGGCGCGCAAGTATTAGTCGATACCAAGAGTGCTCTTTACCTGCGCGGCACGCATCTGGATTTTTCTGATAAAATGGTCGGCGGTGGATTCAAATTCAGCAATCCTAATGCGAAGTCGAGCTGTAGCTGTGGCGAGAGCTTTAGCATCTAAGTGGCGCGCGGCTGTGGAATGCTCGATCGAAGTGGCGAAAAGAGTTGAAAAGCCAGATTGTTCCATGCAACTTGAATTCTTGTATGGTTATCAATACCTAAATCTTTGACGATATAAAGTGATTTATCGCAGCAGCACGGAGTTGTTTCCAATTTCTCAAAGGCTATCTGATCGAATTTCGATACAAGTCGTTCATCTACACATCAATTAATGCCAAAATACCCGAATAATCGCGGACGCTTCCAGAACCGTAATCGTGGACCTAAAGGTCTAAGAAGAAATGATCGTATTCGCGCGACAGAAGTGCGCGTGATCGGCCCCGAGGGCACCAACCTTGGCGTAATGCCGCCGCGCAAGGCGCTTGAGCTCGCTCAAAAGGTAGGACTCGACTTAATTGAGATTTCTCCGGCGGCACGTCCTCCAGTTTGTCGTATATTGGACTTTGGCAAATTCCTCTACGAGGAAAGCAAGAAGCAAAAAGAAAGCAAGCAGCAGGCAACCAAGCTGAAGGAAATTAAATT
>JABJQI010000090.1 GCA_018663485.1 Opitutia bacterium | reverse complement strand
CTGCGCAAGCACCAGGCCTTCCGTGCGGTGGACGACCCTGCGTTCTTCTACAGCATCATTCCGGCGGAATACACCAATAGCCGCCTAATCGGGCGCAGTGTCTGGAATACCCAGTGGAAACTCGTGATTCCCGCCTACACATTGCTCAATGATGAACAGGAAGGACTCACCCGCTTTGTTCGCAGCGTGGAAGACATCAAGCTCTTTCTGCGCACTTACTCACATTCCGGCAACTAATGTTCGGGCGAATGGCGACCCTTCTGCTGTGCCTGTGCATCGCTGCTTGGCTGTGGCAGGGGCGGCAGGGGGCGACGCCTGCTGTGCCAAGTGAGGAGGCATCGCCGGAGATTGTCTGGGAATCCGATCCGCCGAGCGCGGTCGAGCAGGAGGCGGAGGAAGTATTCAAGCGTGCTTTTTGGCGGCGTCCTTCGGCCGAGGATCGCATTTTAAAGGCCGAGCGGCACGAATGGCACGATGCCGAAGGCGTCAGCCGTTGGCAGTGGTTTTTGATCGTCGATCCGTCGCCAGCGCTGCTGCAGTACTTGCGCGATGAAAATGCCTTCGGTCTGGTGGCCGGCAGTGTTGAGCCGCTGCGTGAGGCACCGGCGTGGTTCCGCTTTGATCCACAAGCGGTGCAGACGTTGTGCGCTCGCAGTGGAGGGATGCAAGTCTCGTTCCGCGCGTCCGACGACCGAATTTTTGCCTGTGCCAGTGGCGCTGGGTTTACCAAGGGCGCCGCGGCGCCAAGCATCGCACCAGCGCCGATCTCTGCTAGCAGTGCTGGGCGCTTGCCGAATGCGCCGCCGCCGATACCGCTGCGAGCGGATTAGGCCGTTTTACCACAGGCTGTAGTCACCTGTCGCTTGCTTTAAAGGAGGGAGGGCGACTCGCCCTCCTTTGCAGCCACGCAGGATCAATGTGGGCGGGTCGCCCACACTCCTTTTTGCGGTCCATGGTTTATTAAAGGAGGGAGGGCGACTCGCCCTCCTTTGCAGCCACGCAGGATCAATGTGGGCGGATCGCCCACGCTCCTTTCGCGGACCATGGTTTTTTAACGGAGGGAGGGCGACTCGCCCTCCGTTGCAGCTATGCAGGATCAATGTGGGCGGGTCGCCCACACTCCTTCATTTCGGTCGCCGATCCCTAAACAGCGCACGAGGCTGTGCCGTGCGCCGCGTACGGATCGAGCGCGTGTTTGTGTCGTGGCGGTGACAATCGTGTGACGGCTGGGTAAAATCGCTTGAGTCTCTTCTGCCTAAGTGTTTATGCGTTGACGTAGAGCGACTTATTTTCGTTTTAGCGAAATGTGTAAGTGCCTAAAGATCGGTCGTTGCTTCTCGATGGTGAACGCTTGTTATACATTCCTCTTAATTCCATAGTATGCATACTCTTAAAGCCCAGCGTATCCTAGTCGTCGATGATGAGCCTGATGTCACAGAGTTGTTGAAGTATAAATTCGAGCAGGAGGGTTATCGCTGCCAGGTATTGAATGATCCTTTGTTATTTGCCAGTACTGCGCGCGACTTTGAGCCTGAGATTATGATTTTTGATATCATGATGCCTGAGCTGAGTGGTTTGCAGCTGTGCCGCATGGCGCGCGCCGATCCGTTACTGAAGAACGTCCCTATCATTTTTCTGACAGCGCGTGGTGAAACCGAAGATCGGATTCAAGGCTTGGAGCTGGGTGCGGACGATTATTTGCCTAAGCCGTTTAACATGAAGGAGCTTTCGATTAGGGTGGGGAAGCTTCTAGCACGTAGCGCGACAGTGACTCAGACTAGCAAGTCCATGCGTATCGAAATCAGTGGGGTGGTGATTGATGCAGAGTTACATCAGTTGAGTATCGATGGCGTTGAGGTGATCCTGACTGCGACCGAGTTTCGTTTGCTACAACTACTGATGGAGCGCAAGGGGCGGGTGCAGTCGCGGGAGCACTTGCTCGTGGCTGTTTGGAACTACGACACGGATATAGAGACGCGCACGGTCGACACGCACGTACGTCGTGTGCGAGAAAAGTTGGGCCCGTATGCACATTTGATTGAGACCGTTCGCGGGGTCGGCTACCGTGCCGTCGATATCTAATGGTTATTTTTCTGAGTTTGCTGCTGTGTGCGGCTTTGATCGTGCTTTTGACGACGGCGTTGAAGACCCGGCGTATCGCGCGTGAGTTACAGGATGCGGTGCGCCTGAATCGTTGTATGTTGGTGAATGAACCATCTTCGATGTTGAAGCGTTTGGGGTTTGATGGGCTAATCAAGGAGACGAATGGCTTGATTGATCGCTATCGTGGTAATGCCGACGTGGAATCGGGGCATCCGAAACAGTTGGAGGCGATGTTGGGCTCGATTCAGGAGGCGGTGATTATCTTTAATGATGAGCATGTGATCGAGTTTGTGAATGATTCGGCTCAGCGACTATTTCAACGAGCGCGAGCGCTGAAGGGGGCACGGCTGGAAACCGCGTTGCGCTCAGCTAGCTTGTTGGATTTTTTGAGTGCGTACCGTGGAGATCGCAGTTTAAAGCAGCAGGAGGTGAGTGTGGAGCGGCAGGGGGAGGTTCTTTGGTTTGAGGTGTCGTGTGCGGAGGTGCGTGGGGTATCTGCGCAGGATGCGAAGTCGACCCTGTTGGTGCTGCATGATATTACGCGGTTGAAGAGCTTGGAGGTGGTTCGTCGTGATTTTGTGGCCAATGTATCGCATGAGTTGCGCACGCCTTTAACAATTATCAAGGGCTTTGCGGAAACGCTGGTGGAAGATCATGCGACCTTACCAGTCGAAACGCGGGCGCGGTTTTTGGATAAGATTGTGAATAATGCACAGCGTCTGCATGTGTTAGTTGAGGACTTGCTGGAGTTGTCGCGCTTGGAGTCACAGTCTGAGCAGATACAGCCTTCGGTGCAGTCGCTACAGCAATTGCTAGAAGAGATGTTAGAGCCGTATCGCTTGCGCCTTAATCCAGAGGTGCAGGTGTTGAAGTTAGATTTTGATGAGCGGGTCGGGGAATTTGCCTTTGATCGCTTTAGGATTCAGCAAGTGTTTGATAATCTAATCGAAAATGGGTTTCGCTATGCACCTGACTTTACCCTGCTGGCCGTGAGTGTTCGGTATGATGATGCGAATGATTTGATCCAATGTACGGTTGCGGATGATGGGCCAGGAATTCCCGCTAAGGACGTACCACATATTTTTGAGCGTTTTTATCGGGTAGATAAAGGGCGTTCGCGTGACAGTGGCGGCACGGGCTTAGGCTTGAGCATTATCAAACATATTGTGCAACAGCATGGTGGCGGTGTCTCGGTTGAGAGCGAAGCAGGGCAGGGGGCGGCGTTTCATTTTAGCCTGCCCTATGTGCAGTCGCAGCCGGGAGAATAGTTGTAGCGAGCGGGTTGATCCCGCGATCTGGATTAGGGTATCGTCGGATGCTACGTTTCCTGGCGTAAAGCCAGTCGCTACGGTGAATTGTAGCGAGCGGGTTGATCTCGCGACGCTGGTGGTGAGGGTAGGGGTGAAATTGATGAACGCTGTGTCTGTGCTGGGTCGCGGACTCAGGTATGCCCCGATCTAAGGATCGATGCTACATGGTGCACCCCGCGAACAGATCGAGGCTAGATTGTTTGGTGGCCTCGGTGGTGAGACGGGGGTCTCAACTGCCTTGACCTTGTGGAGTGTGGCGGTGCATAAACGGGCAATATGGAAATTTCAGCAGCGCATGCCCGTGAATTGGAAAAACAAACAGAACGTAAAGCCGCATTGAAGGTTGAATGTGACGCTGCCTTTGCAGGAGTAAATCGTATCTTGTTTGAAGCCGGCTGTGGCCATGGACACTGGCTGACGAGTTACGCAGAAGAAAATCTCGAGCAAACCTGTGTGGGGATTGATCTTATCTCATGGCGGATTCGCAAAGGTCTCGATAAGCGGGATAAGCGCCAGCTGCAGAATCTGTATTTCTTCAAAGCCGAGTTGGGTGAATTTATAGATGTGCTGCCAGAGCGGATCCGCTTTGATATGACGGTGCTCCTTTTCCCTGATCCTTGGCCTAAAGCGAAGCATCATCGCCGTCGTATGGTGCAAACTGAATTTTTAGATGAGGTGGCGCGGCGCACGGATCTAGGCGGGCGGTTCTGCTTCCGATCAGACGATTTGCCTTACTACGAGTGGACCGTGGAGCATTTGCAGGCGCATCCGGAGTGGGAGATCGATGCGACGGCAAAGTGGCCACACGAAATGGAGACGTATTTCCAGGAATTGATGGATGGCTACCATTCAGTGGTGGCGCGTCGGGTCTAATTTGAGTGGGTGCTGTCGGGTATCGTTTGAGTGCGGCAAGGGCAATGATACGCATGTAAATGTTGGAGGGTGTCGCTACGCTCGGAACCCTCCAGACAGCAAGCTGTGGTCACAACAACAGGATGATTTACCAGGTAGCAGCTAAATAATATCCAGCCAGACGATCAGGATCAGCTGGCAGACAGTCGCTGTTCCTAGCAGGGCGTAGGCAAACAACATGAAGCTGTCCGTCGCGAATCGGCGTTCGCTGTTTGGTCTGTTGCGCGGCGCAGGTGGCTTTCGTGCTGGGCGTTGCCCGCTGACGATATTGGAGCCGCCTTTGCGGTCGCGAAGGCGTGCGATACTGTCAGTCAGATTGGCGGGACTAGTCATGATAAATGCATTGGTTGTAGAAGGGTTAGCTGTTGTGCCGCGCGGGGCAAGTTTAGATACGACGCGTTGAAGTGATAAAGCCTATAAGTGCTCCTAATGCTAGGCTTAAAAAAAAGATTCGGGTGTTGACGCGACAACTTTGCGGCTACATCAAGTTCGGCTTTCCAACGGTTTCTTGCCGCCAAAAACAACTCTCTTTTTAAGTTCTTCTTGAACAAACTACTACCAACCTTTCTTTTCCTTTCTGGAACAGTGACATCTCTGCAAGCGTCAGATGGTGGCGTGAGCGCGTCGCCTTACAATTTGACGGAGATATTTGGTCTGCCACTGACGAATTCGATTGTAACGACATGGGCGATTTCGATCGCATTCATTTTGTTGATCCGCTGGGCGGTAGGGACTCCTAGGCTCATTCCTAGTAAGGGACAAGCGGTCGTTGAAAGTTTGATCGATGGACTACGTGGTTTGTTGCTGCCGATTGTTGGTAAGAAGGCATTCCCGATGACATTCCCTCTGTTGATCGGTCTGTTCATCTATATTTTGATACATAACTGGAGTGGCTTGATTCCAGGTGTGGGTGTGTTTGGGCATGTCGATGATCACGGTCACTTCAGTTACTGGATGCGTCCTGCGAATGCAGATTTGAATTCTACCTTCGGTATGGCGCTGGTCGCAATGCTGGCATGGTTGATTATCAGTTTGAAAGTTGCTGGTCCGAAATTCTTTGTCTGGGAGCTTTTCGGTAACAAAGCGGATAAGAAAGAAACACCGGCAGCGATCTATTTACTGCTTGCACCAATCTTTTTGATGGTAGGTGTCATTGAGGTCGTTTCGATCGCGTTCCGCCCGGTTTCTCTCTCGTTCCGTCTGTTTGGAAACGTCTTTGGTGGTGAGAATCTTTTGACTAGCATGACTGGTATGGCGCCATACATAGTGCCAATCCCTTTTTACTTTTACGAAGTGCTCGTCGGTGTGGTGCAGGCGTTGATCTTCACCTTATTGGTCGCAATTTACATTGGTTTGATGACCAACCACGACGAAGAAGCACACTAAATTTCTAAATCCTTTCCGTGCTCGGGACCATGTAGCAATTCGTGGACGACGCAGAAAACACTAAATACAAAACTCAATAATACATATTATGTTCGATATCCTCGCAGAAATTACAGGTAAGATTCACGTCGCAGCAGCAGCCCTTGCAGTGCCTATCGGTATTGGCCTCATCGGTCTCAAGGCTTGTGAGTCTGTAGGTCGTAACCCAGAAGCAGCGACTAAAGTGCTGGTTCAGTCCATTATCGCAATGGCTTTCGCTGAAGCGATCGTGTTCTTCGCGATCTTCCTTGGCTAATCTGGATACCTAAGTCTTTGCCGGCGGTCTTCGGGCCGTCGGCACTTTCCGACTCTTTACTTTCCAATCCCGTTTTCTCTATGAAGGCCACTTTCATCACTCTGCTACTAGTACTTTCACTACCACTCGGTCTCGTAGCCGCTGGCGATGCACACGCTGCACTCGATGCAGTCCTTGCTCCCGGCGAAGAAGCTGCTTCGGCAGAAGGCAACAAGTTGACGATGATCACCGAAAAGTTCGGTGTGACAGTGCCGACTCTAATCGCGCAGATGATAAATTTCTGCTTGGTTGCATTTGTGCTGTATAAATTTGCCGTTAAGCCAATCGCTGCGACGCTCGACGAGCGCCAGCAAAAAATTGCTGACGGACTTCAGTATGCTGAAGAAATGAAGGCACAGCTCGCCGAAGCTGAACGCGAACGTGCCGAGAAGATTAAGCAAGCTGCGATCGATGCTCAAAAAATCCTGACTGAGTCCCGCGAGCAGTCAAAGGAGATGATCGAGCAGAAGACACAAGAAGCTGCAGCGCAAGCCGAAGCGATCATCCGTAAGGCAAGTGAAGCGACTGAACTCGAACGCCAGAAGATGCTTTCTGATGTGCGTCAAGAAGTGGCCCGGCTCGTGGTGGCTACTTCCTCTAAGGTGCTATCACGCGATCTTTCCGATGCGGAGAAACAAACCTTTTCTGATTCTGCTGCCAAGGAATTGGCTAGCGCAGGCAACTAAGCCTTAGTTTACCATCCGATGAAACGCGACCAAAAGATCACCCGCTTAGCCAAGAAGCTCGTCGAGCTTTCGAAGGACAACGGAGTCGTGACTGAAGCCAAAGTTGGCGAAGTCCTCGCCGGCCTCAAGCAGGTTCAGCACCGCCATCATCTTACGGTTCTCAAGACCTTTCTGAACTATCTTCGTCGCGAGATTGCTCTGCAGACGGCCGTAGTGTCGACTCCAGGCGCTTTGAGTGGCGCAGCGTTGAAGGCAATTGAAACAACTTATTCTAAAATGTATGACCGCCCTATAACTGCGGTCACAAAAGAAGATACTTCTCTAATTGCTGGTGTGCGTGTGCGCGTTGGTGACGATGTGTATGATGCGTCCGTCGCTGGCCGTCTTCAGCGCCTCGCTGAGAATGTTAGCTAATTGACCTGCATACTTTTCAACTGTTAAACCTTACTACTTTTCTTACTTTCTCTCCACTAGTTTCTCATGAGCTCTATAGTCGAACAAATTGAAAACGAGATCGCTAGCTTCCAAGCTGGCGCCGTGAAATCTAACACTGGCAAAATCGTCGCTATCGCAGATGGTGTCGCCAAGCTCGAAGGCTTGTCCGGAGCCATGTACAACGAAATGATCGATTTCGGTCAGGGCGTTTTCGGAATCGCTTTGAATCTTGAAGAAGATGAAGTCGGTTGCGTGATCCTAGGTGATTACTCCAAGTTGAAGGAAGGCGACGAAGCCTCCACAACTGGTAAACTGCTTTCCGTTCCAGTTGGCATGGGCCTGCTTGGTCGTGTGGTCGATGCGATTGGCAACCCAATTGACGGCAAGGGGCCAATTAACTCCACCGAGACATATCCTGTCGATCAAATCGCACCCGGCATCATCCCACGAAAGTCGGTTGATCAGCCAATGCAGACTGGTATCATGTCAATCGACTCGATGATTCCCATCGGTCGTGGCCAACGTGAGCTTATCATTGGTGACCGCTCCACTGGTAAGACAACCATCGCGATTGATACCATCATCAATCAAGCGAAGATCAACAATCAGCACCGTAACGAAGACGGCACCTTCCCAGAAGGCTTCCGCCCAGTTTACTCTATCTACGTTGCGGTTGGTCAGAAGAATTCAAACATCGCTCGCACCATCGCGGTCCTCGAAAAAGCTGGTGCGATGGAATACACCATTATCGTTTCTGCATCTGCTGGAGACAATCCTGCGAATCAATACATCGCCCCGTTCTCTGGTGCATCGATGGGTGAGTTCTTCATGAACAACGGTATGGACGCGCTTATCGTATATGATGACCTTTCCAAGCAAGCGGTGGCGTATCGTCAAATTTCCTTGGTCCTCAAGCGCCCTTCCGGTCGTGAAGCGTATCCTGGTGACGTTTTCTACCTTCACTCACGCCTCCTCGAGCGCTCTGCTCGTGTGAATGAGGACAATGGTAATGGTTCGCTTACAGCGCTGCCGATCATTGAGACTCAAGCGGGCGACGTTTCGGCTTACATTCCTACCAACGTGATTTCGATTACTGACGGTCAGGTCTTCCTCGAAACTGACTTGTTCAATCAAGGTATCCGCCCCGCGGTATCGGTTGGTCTTTCCGTCTCTCGTGTTGGTTCTGCAGCGCAGATCAAGGCGATCAAGAAGGTTGCTGGTAAGGTGAAACTTCAGCTCGCACAGTTCCGTGAGCTTGCCGCGTTCGCTCAGTTTGGTTCAGACCTCGATGCGAAGACCAAGGCTCAGCTTGAGCGTGGTGCACGCGTGGTTGAGCTCTTCAAACAAACTGCATTCAATCCAATTCCGGTCGAAGTTCAGTCCTCACTGATCTATGCCGTCCAAAACGGTTTCTTCGATGCAATTGACGTGGCCAAGATTGTTGAAGCGACTTCCAGCCTTCGTGAGTTCCTCGAAACTCGTGGCTCTAAAGTCATGGATGCTATCCGTGCTGACAAAGCAATTAGCGACGCATCCGAAGCAGCTCTTAAATCTTCCCTCGAAGAGTGGAAAACAGGCTTCTCTGCTTAATCGCTGACTTCTGTTATCTGAACTCTGACCTTCTGAAATAATGGCCAATCTTCGCGACATCCGCCGCCGCATCAAGTCGGTTAAAAATACTCGGCAGATCACGCGTGCAATGCAGCTGGTTTCTTCCTCCAAGATGAAACGAGCTCAGGACGCCGCTGTAGCAGGGCGTCCATACGCACTGCTCCTTGCTGACTTGCTTGATACAGTCGGCGAAAAGCTAGATCTGTCTGGTGCTACGATTTCGCATCCCTTCTTTGAGAAGCGTGAAGTCAAGACACGCGGCATTCTAATCCTCTCCACTGACAAGGGCCTCTGTGGTGCGCTCAATACCAACCTGTTCCGTAAGACTATAGAAGAGGTCAAAGGCGACGCTAAGTTCATCACTGTTGGTCGTAAGGCGACGCAGTTCATCTCACGCTCCGGTCGCGACTTGGTTGCTGACTTCACCATTTCTGATAAAGCAACCTTCTCCGAGCTTCGCCCAATGCTGAAGCTTCTGATCGATACTTATAAGAACGGCGAAGTTGACACTATCGAGATTGCTTACCCAAGCTTCGTCAACGTGCTCGTGCAAGAGCCAGTCATTCAGTCCCTCCTGCCGAT
>JABJQI010000027.1 GCA_018663485.1 Opitutia bacterium | reverse complement strand
GCCTGGTCCTGCATTTGCCATCGCCAACAGACCCGGGCGGTCAAAGCTGTGAGAGCTGACGCACTCGTCTTTGAAGTTTTTACCCCAGATCGACTCGCCACCACGGCCAGTGCCAGTTGGGTCGCCACCTTGGATCATAAACTCCTCGATAATACGGTGAAAAATGATGCCATTGTAGTAGCCGTTTTTCGCGTGAGTGCGAAAGTTTTCGCAAGTTTTTGGAGCGATGTCGTCGAACAGCTTGAACTCGATGCTGCCCTGTGAGGTTTCGATGATGAGATTGTCTGACATAATGTTTTGATGTTTAGGAGTATTGATAAAACTCTGCTAGTAGGCTGTCTTCCGGTCTCAGGCGCAACCGAAAATTTCTGCGTGATTAGACTTAAATAAATTTGCCGGCGCCTTCGGGGAAGTAGGCAGCTTCGCCTTCGAGTCCGAGTGTCAGCGTAATATTGAGGAAGGTGAGTTCTCCCATCGAATGGCAGAGCATGAAGCGATGGTCGTTGTGCATTTGCGCCAGTTCTTTGCGCAACTGGTAAGTCTTTTCAATACTGGAAATTTGATCGGCGCACATGCAGTGACGCAAGTGCTGCATACGGTGCAGTGCGAATTTGAGGCGTCGTCGCATTAAAGAGCGTTCTTCGCGTTGATATTGTTGACTCGTCTCTAGATTGATCAAGTCGGTGCAGAGCTCGACCACCGGTAGGTTGTTTTTGAAAAACTGCGGTAAGTAGAGGCTGCGGCGGCCTTCGTAGCTTTGTTGGTCAAAGTCGATCGCGCGCACCCGGTACTGGTTTTGCTCAAAGTCAGGTGTCACCTCCACCACATAGTTATAGGCGCGCATGTCGCCTAGCAGGCGCACGAAGCAGCGTTCATTGAATTTGATGAACTCCTTGGCGAGGCGGACTTCGTGCAAGTCGGATCGTGGCAGATAGTCGCGAATGAAGTCGTCGCCCGGCACACCGATTATGTGTTCCTCGATCAAGGTGTCGCCGTCGACGATGAAGTTCATATGATTGGGCGAAAGTAGCTCTTCGAGTTCAAGCCCGTAGACACGCGAGGCATCGGCTTTTTTGACGTAGAAGTAGTCGTGATTGTCGTTGTATTGATTCACGATGCGCACGCGCATCGGTTTGGTATTACCAAAAGTGCAAAAATCGACGCGATCGATGAAGAGATTGCTCAGAATCGACTCGTCGCCTCCCGAACGGAGCTGGACGTAGATGCGCTTCAGTCCGTCATAGATCTCACGGCCGAATTGCTGCTCATAGATCAAGGTCTGCCAAAGGGTGTCGTTGCCCTCCTTGTTGATCAACGGAAAGGAGTCGTCGTATTTGAGTAAATCTTCGTAGCTGACGGGCAAGTCGAGGCTGCGGTGAAACGTGTGCAGATATTCCCTAAAAAGATCATTGACCGGAAAAAATTGCTTTCGCTGTTGGGTGACGGCTGGCTGCATGTGCCAAAAGATCTAATATTCAGTCGCGCAGGTCGAACACGGAATGGCACTGTGCGTAATTTTTTGTCAATCGACTAAAAATAGTTCATTTTAGTGTTGAACGAAGAGCGAGAGTGGGTGTCTTTTATCGGTGGCCGGGTCCTATGCAATGTTGGACGGGTTGACCTCGTCAGATCCGGAAGGAAGCAGCGAACACCTAATCCTCATGTGCCGTAGGGTGCCTGGCCACTTTTGTGTCTAGACATCAGGATTGGGCTAAATTCGTCGCTATTTTTCAGCTCTTTTTACTTGATTTTCAAAAAGGGCGAAGCTCTTAAAAAAGCCCCTTGCAACTTTCCTCAAATCAGAGCTTTTTTTAATGCCTCGATGGAAAAAGGCTACCAAGTAATCGCACGCCGCTGGCGCCCTAAACAGTTTGATGAACTGGTGGGGCAAGATCATATCGTGCGCACTTTACGTAACGCGATTGATACCAAGCGCATTGCACATGCCTATTTGTTTGTCGGGCCACGCGGCACGGGTAAAACCAGCACCGCGCGCTTGTTTGCTAAAGCGCTCAATGCTGAAGGCGGACCGAGTGCTACACCTGACAACGAATCCGAGATCAGCCAAGCCATCATGGGTGGTTCCTGCATGGATGTGATCGAGATTGATGGTGCTTCGAACAACAGCGTCGATCAAGTACGTGAACTGCGCGACGACTGTCAATACGCGCCAACGCAGTGCACCTACAAAATCTACATCATTGATGAAGTACACATGCTCTCGACTGCTGCGTTTAATGCGCTGCTTAAGACCCTCGAAGAGCCGCCTGCGCACGTTAAATTTTTCTTCGCGACGACCGAAGCGCATAAAGTCTTGCCGACCATCGTCTCGCGCTGCCAGCGTTTTGAATTTCGACCAATTTCGGACAAAGTCATTGCTGACAAGCTGACCGAGATTTCAAAGGCTGAAGGTATCGAGGTTGAAGCTGAGGCCATTGCATCGATTGCCCGTCTTGCCAACGGCGGCATGCGTGATGCGCAGTCGATTCTCGATCAAATGATTTCATTCTGCGGCAGTAAAATCGCCGATAGCGACGTGCTCGATGTGTATGGCTTGGTTTCAGGCGAGCGTATTGCCGAACTCGCTAAAGCGCTCGGTTCGCTTGATTATCCCGCGATCATTGCCGCGGTCGATATCTATGCTGAAGAAGGGCGCGATTTATTCCGCATTTTGCAGGATCTCGAAGTGTATGTTCGCGAAGCACTGCTCGATGCTATTCAGAAGGGTGGTTCCAGCGATCAACTCGGCGTCGCACTGACAACCGAGTCGATTATGCGTATGCTCGATGCCTTGAATCGTGGTGAAGGATCGGTGCAACGCGGACTGTCAGAAAAAGTAAATTTTGAGGTGGTGCTATTGAAAGCAGCCGAAGAGTCCCGCTCGCGTGCGATCGACAGCTTGATCAAGCAATTGGCAGGCGCAGGGGCGACGCTACCTGAAAAAAAAAAGCCCTAGTCCCGTCAACGCCTGAGGCGATTGAGGTCGAAGCGACACTCGTCGTTGAAGCGCCCGCGAAACCTGCGCTGAAAGCGCCGGATAGTGTGGTTGATGCATTGCTCGATGTGAAGCTTCCAGAGGTCGATCCAGAGCGCGCAGCAATAGATGCTGCCGCAGACCTACAGGCTGAAGAGACGGCAGGTGGTTTCTTCACAGAAAATGCAGCCCCCAAGGTTATTCATACAGGTGAACCACTGATGACCATTGAAGCAGTAACGGCACGACTCGGTCCTCAAGTGATCGCTGCCCTGGCAGCTAAATTCAACGGCAGTCTCACAGAGCTTCGCTATCCCGATGAGGATGATATGCTGTTTTAGTTGAACGGCGAGTGAGCTTTGCTGGCGCGATTTCGGCATTGCTCCGCCGTAGATGCATCTGAACCCCGCCTTAGGGAAGTGAATGAAATGAACGTGGGGAGCAATGTCTGTATCACTACTTTCACTATCGCCCGCTGTAGGCGTCACTCACTTCGTGCGGTGCACGGCCCTATGCAGTGTAGTGAGCAGCGCACTTGCACTCCGTGGGAATAAGCGCAATGTGAGAAGTATCTTATTTTCTTATGACCCTCGTATCCCGCTACTCTCGACCAATTACTGCTCTAATTATTTTGATAGTGGGCGGCTTTTTAATTCAACATAGTATGGCTGAAAAACTGTTCTCTACTTCCAAATTAACTGATGAAACTGTGAGCGAATGCGCGAGCGCCTGTGGTTTACCCTCGCATGTGAACCTAGGTGGTGATCGCTTTCCGGTCTTACGCACTGATGCTGAATGGCAGGAGCGCCTTACGGATATCCAATATAAGGTCGCCCGTCAGCAAGGTACCGAGCGTCCCTTTGCTAACCCATATCACGACAATAAAAAGACTGGGCTGTACCGCTGTGTTGGCTGTGATACGCCGCTGTTCAGCAGCACCACAAAGTTTAATTCTGGCACTGGCTGGCCGAGCTTCTTTACGCCGATTGATAAACGCACAATAGGTGAAACGCGTGACGTGAGCTATGGCATGACCCGTATCGAAGTGCATTGCGCGGTTTGTGGTTCGCATCAGGGCCATGTCTTTTCAGATGGTCCCGAGCCGACCGGGCTGCGTTACTGCATCAATTCCGCATCGCTGAGTTTTGAAGCGGCAGATAGCGCCGAAGCGATCAAAGAGCTGGTCGAAGCGTGGTACCGCGAAGCGAAATAGGAGTTCATACTTAGAGCTCTCTCCATTGTACACCTTTCTACTTATGGATGAGGTGTCGACCAGTGCGTATGGCATCGTCATTTTCAACGAACTGTCGAGAGTCAAGACGACACATCGACAGCCTAAATCACTTAGCAAACACTGCGCCGCTGAGTGCGGGGAGTCGCTTACTGGAGGCGCTACCATCGGTGGCGTAGACGAGTCTTAGGCCATCGAGATAATCATTGCCGAGCGTCGTGTCGCCGTTGCCTCGGTTGATGATGATCACGAGGTACTCATCGCCTAGGCTGCGTTCGAAAGCTAAGATCTGTGAACCGTCCCGCGTTTCGAGGACTTTGAAATCGCCGCGGCGTAGGGCGGCGTATTTGTGGCGCAAGGTGAGTGCGCTTTGGTAGCTTTCGCGCATCTCAGAATCGATCCGATTCCATGCGGTGGGCATGCGGTCCTCGGGGTCATCCGCACCCCACATGCCGATTTCAGTACCGTAGTAGACCATTGGTGCGCCGACGTAGGTGGCTTGAAACAGGGCGAGCATTTTCCAGATGCGGCGTCCATCGGCATCGGGTGCTTGGTTATTGTAGCCGTGAGTACGTGCATTCACGCGTTCACCGTCGTCGTAGTCAAACCAGTCGTCGTTCTTGTATGCTGCAAAACTATGGCGATTCGCAATGGCAGAGGCCACGCGCTGCGTGTCGTGTGAATCGATCAGGTTTTGTAGGATGTGTTGCGTGTCGGCTGAATGCGTTTGGCGCTCTGCTTCGAGGCGCTGGACAAATGCACTGGCGTTGATTTTGCCATCGATGAGCCAGCCCTTCACCGGAATGGCAAATCCGCGGTAGTTCATCGCAGAGCCGAAATGTGTGTCTCCAAGGAAGTCGGCGGAACTGCCCCAGATCTCAGCTGAGGTGAATGCCTTCGGGTTCAGCTGGCGGATGAAGGCGTGCCACTCTCGCCAAAAGCCGTGCGGCACTTCTTCGGCTACGTCGAGGCGCCAACCGTCGATGCCGTCGGAGGGATCGCCGTCGTCATTCGGGTCCATCCAGCGCTTGCTGGCATTAAAGATATAGCGTTTGGGGCCAGGCGCTAAGTTCTGGCCAGAATCGTCGTTGGCGAATTCCGGTAGGCTCTTGAAGCCATACCAACCATTGTAGTCGAATTCATTACGTGCGGTGCGTGGATCATCAAAGGTGGTAATGTCATACCAACGTGCGTAGCGGGACTTTTGGAACTTGGTGCGGATGTCGGCAAAGGCAAAGAAGTCGCGGCCAGTGTGATTCCATACACCATCAATGATCACGCGAATATCACGGGCTTTGGTTTCTTGCAGAAGTTTGAGAAACAGCTTATCGGCAGCTGTCCATTGCCAAGAGCGGGGACTGCTGGTCTCTGATGCGATGAGTGCCAGATCACCCTGTGGATCGGGACCAAAGTACGGGTCGATATGGTGAAAGCTGTTGCCGTCGTATTTATGCAGTGAGTCGGCGTAAAAGATCGGGTTGAAGTAAATGCCGTTGATGCCGAGCTCTTGGAGTGTATCGAGTTTGTCGATCACGCCTTGCAGGTCGCCGCCGTAGCGCCGATCGAGCAGCGTGTCTTGAAAGTGTGGGCTAACTGCCTGCTCCCATGCTGCGCGCTGGTTCCAGTCGGCATTCCAATCCATTACCTGCCAGGAATGAGGGACTTTTTGCGGTTCGCTCAGTGAGGCGCGGGTGGGGTCGTTACTCGGATCACCATTTGCAAAACGCTCGGGGAAGATTTGATACCAGACGATGTCCTTCGCCCAATCGGGGGCGTGGATAGCACCATCAAGGCTGATGCTTAAAGCGAGTAGGGTGAGTGATATGAGAGTCTTTTTAAGCACACGAAGCGCGGGCAGCACGAAGAAAGCGCAGCCCATTTAGTGGTGAATGTGATAGGTGCCCATTAGGGCAATCGAAAGTGCAAAATGAAGTGGTGGAGACTGTCGTGAATTCAGGTAAAATAATGGCGGACATTTGGATTGCCCGCCTAGCATCTAATTGAGCGATTAGCATGCTCATGTTTGTTTTTATTACTCAACAATAACTCGGTAGAATTTTTTCGATATGCTCTCGGAGTGGAGCGTTTCGGTGTCGATCCAGTTAATGATTGCGTTGGTTCCAGGGATTCCGGTGTCTTCATTATCCCAGCTAATGGCAGTCAGGTCTTCTTTGGATTCGACACCGTAAAAAATGCTGCTGACGCCATACCATGATAGGGTGAATTTGTTGCTGGGATTGATTGAGTTGTCGATGACCTCGAGTTTCGAACTGTTGTCGTTGAAGTCGGTGCCAGCGGTTGCTTCGTCGGCGTTATTCATACCGTCGCCGTCGAGGTCGCCGGCGGGGTCGATCAGTTCGACGGATGGGCTCGAGTTGCTAGCTATACCTTCGATACTAGCGACGCTGATCGGTATCACTAAGGCGTAGAGGTTGTCGCCATACGCACCAGTATAAGTATAACTGGTAACGTTGCCGACGTTTTGGTCGAACTGAGTCTCGTCGGTGCCATTACGTTTGATCACCAGTTTGTAGGAAATGATGTTATCGTCTAGGGTATTGGCAGGGGAGGCTGCCCAAGTAAAGGTTACTGCATTGCCCATTACGTAGCTCTTGCCTGTGCTATTGGTTGGCTGTATCGGAGCGGGTGGTGGGGTGACGTCGTAAACTTTGAGATACTGCGCTTCGTAAGGCGCGTTCGCCCATGCGTCTAGAGCCTCGTTGACACCTGGAGTCTCGAGGTCGTCGGGTACTGTTGGGACTTTTTTGAGTCCAACAAAGAAACCGTTCGATTCAATCTGCGTTTTTGTGTAGTTGCTCGGCCATAGCCAGACGTCGCGGCGGCTTGAGTCCTGGGTATTGTAGGCTGCGATATTTTTGACGTTATAGCTGCGTCCGTCTTCGAGACCTAAAAGTGGAGTGAGGCCTGTGGGCAACTTAAAGTTGTCACTTTGATCGTTATTACGATCTAGATTTGAAAATGCTAAGACGACGTCTGAAGTTGCAGGGGAGTTATTTGCTGTTTCGTATTTGGCTGCGGCAAAGATTTGATTGTTAGATCCATCGCCGTCAAGGAACCAGCGATTCGAACTGCGTAGAGCTAGGCTGTTACGGCGAGCGGTTTGGATGCCGGAATAGACTGGGTAGAGCTGATCGTTACCTACGTCGGAGTCATTCCAAATCGGCATCATTGAATTCCATCGTTTAAAGTGAGGAATGGTTTTTCCAAAGTTAGTTTCATAATGTTCATAGCCATTGTTAAAATTGTCGCTGGCGTCGTCATTGCCTTTATTATCGGTCACAATACCTAGCTCTTGACCGGGAAAGATGAGTGACGCTGAGCCCATCATTCCGACTGCAGCATTTCGCACGAGTGCTTGCCAAGGGTCGGCGTAGTTTTCTTCATCATGTGAGGTTGTGTTGGCGAGAACGAGTGCTTGTCCGTAGGAGTTGCGGCGGTCTTCGAAAATATTTTTGTAGTCCTGCGCATTGCCTGCCGATTTTAAGGGAAAGACGATATTCTCATTGAGAATTTCAAAGTGACGACTAGAGCGATAGGTCACTTCTCCGCCATCGAGTGATTCACTCATCATTACGAAGTTCCACTTGTGGCTGCGAGCGACATTTATGATATATTCCCATGCTTGCGGTGGTAGGCCTTGGCCGAAGTCGCAGCGGAGGCCATCGATGCCTTTCGCATCCCATGCGTAGCGAGTCGCGTCGTCGCCATCCGAGGAGATGGAATTGCGATTCTGTCCAGTTTGACGGGTTTCATTGAGCCAATGCACTGCGTATTCGGCAAAGTAGTCCCAGACGCGACGTGTCGTGTTCACGGATGCGCCGTTTTGAGTGAAGTCACTGACAATCCATTCGGCATCTGTGAAATCGAACCAATCACCCTCGCTTTTGTGACTACTTCCTTCAGTTCCATTATCGTCATTGTATTCGACGAGGGCGTCGTAACGGCCGAAGTAAACATCTTTTACATCGTTCCACTTGCCAAAGTCGAAACGGTCAGGGCCAGGTGCATTATCAGAGGCACTGGTGGCACGATCACCATAGTTTTCACCTCCATCTACGAATGGGTTGATTCCGCCAACAACAGATGGATTGTAATCTCTGGAGAAGAAGCGTGCGTCTCGATTACGGATTTCATCAAAAGTCGACCATGCGGCTTCGCCATCGCGTTGAAATAGATCGACTCCGATTTGAGCGAGTTCGATATCGAAAGCGGTATGATTAAACGGAGCGTCGAGCATGATGCCTACGCCTTTACTATCGGCTGCTGCGGCAAAGTCTTGAAAGGCAATCATTGCAGCCGCGCGATTTGCCTCGAGAGTTACATTGCTGTCGTAGTTGGCACTCATCAGTTCATTGACTGCGAAGAAATTCTTCACGGCGTAGGGGCTGCCTGGCTCGTAAAGTGCACTGCTGCTACCATAGCCATCGACTGGTTCGCGTCCATCAATGCCATTCGGATGGATTGGTTGGAACCAAAGCCAGTTCATTCCGAGGTCTTTCAAGTAGTCTAGGTTCCATCGGCTGCCAGTGTAGTTGCCGCCACCGTCGGTAAAATTGTGTGGTGCGTTCGTGTCGTCGTGCAGATCTTCCAGTGTGGAACGTGTTGCAAACGTGTCACCATCGGCTTCGACATTGAAAACGTTCATTACGTAGAGCTGCACGTTGCGTGAATCGACTGGGGCAACGACGACGGCGTGGTCGCGTAGGCCATACCAGATCCAATTGTTTGGATCGTTGCTGTTTTCTGCAATTGAATCCGATGTTTTGAAGCGTGCTGTTAGACGATAAGCTCCTGTCTTGGACGCTGGAATCGTGAGTTCCCAGATACTGTTGGCATCCATATCGGTCATATTGATCGGTGCGTAGTAATGCCCAGTCGTAGTATTAGTATCAGCGGCAGAATCGCTGATGCTATTACCATCAACGGGATGAATGCCGTCTGCATAGCCATCAGTGTTTTTATCAATGCGGGCTAGGTCTCGGCGATTGATATTGGTGAACACTTCAACGTCTGTGATGTTGCTGTAGCTTGAGAGATTCCAAAGCACTTCGATGTCGGCAGTGGTGCTGGCAATTTCATCAATGAAGACATGCGAGGTCGAATACTCGGCATTTCGGAAGTTATAGTTAGGCGCACGCACTTCTAAATAACCAACTGCTTCGGCTAGACAGGCTGTCGCGAGCAGGAGTGCGAAAATACTAAATGTGGTTTTCATTGGGGGAAACTACGGTCGGCTGATTTCAATCTTATAAAAACGATGATCGACGGAGTTTGGTGCTGGAGTGGTTTCGGTACCGTCGTCGGTGATGACGTGAGCTGGATCGTCCTCGGTGATGCTGAAGCTGCTGCCTGCGGTTTGCCAAGTCTGTGTAAGATCATCGACATACCAGACGCGGTAGCTGCGGCCTGCGAGGACGGGGAAGGTCAGAGTGAAGTCGCCGTCGCCGTCGCTTTCAATGAGCCCCTGAGGTAGACGGTTGAATTCTGCTACTCCGAGGTCGAGCCCAAGCACGTATTCTTCGAGGTTGCTGTAGGCATCGCCGTCATCATTGCCAGTCGTGCCGTTAGAGCCGACATCGCTCTCGGGGTCGAGGCCGTTGTCTAACTCCCACCAGTTGGGCAGGTCGTCGCTGTCGTTATCGGTGGTGCCGCTTTCGAGGCTTAAGGTGATCGAGAAGTTGTTTTGCCCGTCTATATTGGTGAGCTCGACTTGTTGAGTGAGGGCTTGATTACGCATGTTGAGTGCGTCCCATTCGGTGACGCCTGCCACATCGTCGACGGCGCCGCCGCTGAATTCTGTATTTGAGTCGTAGGTGATTTGTGCCACGACGGGTTCGCTGCCGCCACGATTGGCAAGGCGTATTCGACCGTCGGATAGACTGAGTGGGTCGAGGTCGTATTGGCCGCGGCTGATCAAATTCCAGAGGTTGGGGGAGAGGCCGTTGCGGATGTAGAGCTTGTTGACGTTGGTGCCGTCGAGTGTGTAGGCGGCTTCTAGCTCTGGTAGGGTGTCGTCGAGTGTGATGGTTTTTACGATATTGTTGTCCGCCGAAGTAAACGTCCATCCGTCGCTGCCGCTGGCCGTGACGACGTAGAGTTCATTGACATATTGGGAGGTAGTTCCGCCGGAACCATTGGCAAACCAATCTTTAAAGGCGGAGGTGCGACGTGCGCCGATTTCGCTGCCGTCAACGTTGGCGGTGCCTTCGTCTTCGGTTTCGCCGCCTGCATAGGTGGGCTGGGTGCCGATGATTTGGTAGACTGCACCTGTTGACGTGTTGCGTGCAAAGGCAGCGACACAGCGACCACCGATGGCTTCGAACACGGCGAAGGAGCTAGCGTTGTAGAGCAGGTATTCGACTTCGCCGTCGAGGTCGATGTCTTCCGAGCTGGCGGTGGCAGTGGGGGGTGCAGTTGCTGCCCAAGTATCGACGCGTTTATAGAGTGCGGCAAATCGCATTTGCGATTGAGCGCGCTTGGAGAGGTCGGCGAGATTGTTAAAATCGGTGTCGGGATAAATATAGGCCCCGGTACTGAATTTGCTCAGGTCATTGTTTTGCTGATCGTGGAAGGCGGTGACAAACATGGCGGCGTGTGCGGCTGTGCGCCCGAGTTGTCCGGTACTATTGTTGCTGATGGCATTAACGTTCGCCCAGGTGTCATCTGCGATGCCGCTCACACCGACTTCGCCAAAAGCGGCGGTGAGTGGGCCGCCAGAGCGCACAATGAATTCCTTACCCGCTAGGCCTTCTTCGCGGCCGCTTTGCCCATCATACCAGTTTGCGTAGTCTTCTTGAGTTGCATGATCGATAAAGTTCTTCGCAGTGGGTGCTAAACTGAGGCCTGTACCGCGATCTACTTTGCTCCAGTTGTCACCTGCGCCGTCGGCAGGCTCTGAGAGGTCGACTTGACCAGTGACGATGTCTTCGAGTGTGACGAGCTCGATCCACGGACGGTTGGCAAGCCAGCGCAGATTGAGGTCGTAGCCATCGGCGTTGGTGCCAGTGCGGAAATCTTCCCAGTCGTTGAGTAGGCAGAGCACTTGGTCGGTCGTGCCGCTGCGTGCGCGGCGGCTGAGCAGTTCACGCAGGGAGAGGTTGAGCCCGTTGTCTT
>JABJQI010000196.1 GCA_018663485.1 Opitutia bacterium | reverse complement strand
TTTCGAACGTCAGCTTGAGAGTGTCGTCGATGGCTTACGATTTAGTCTTGGCGGTCTGTCTACGGAACGGATGCGCACCGGCGTCGACTATCGTTTCGAATTAGACGTAACTGCGGCCGATGGCAGTATTGTTGAGCTCCAAGATGTTATGGGCGCACCGGGGCACATGGTCGCCTTCGATGCTGCGGGCAAAGGTTTCGCTCACATGCATCCGATCGATAGTGTGGTGTCCGCTCGGTCGCTAGGGTCACCAGAACTCGCTTTTTTGTTCAACGTGCCGAACCCTGGCTGGTATCGTGTCTTCGCTCAAGTTCAGGTGTCAGGACGCGAAGTGTTCGGTCATTTTGATTTGGAAGTCGAATAGGGCATGCTGGGTTCGATTGTCTGCCGTGTCGACAAATCGACTTGAAGGCGGTGACGAGTACCGTATTCTGTGCACAATGGCCACGCCTCTATTTCTCCGTTGTCGACTATGGCAGCTCTGCGCACTGCTATGGTTGGGCTCTGCTTCTGCGCTTGGTCAGGGCTTTGTTGAGAATATACAGGATGCCAATCAGTCGCCATTGGAACGGGCTAAGCGGGCTCGGCAGGAACTGTTGCAGCGCATACAGGAAGAGGATAAGCAATCCAGGGCTGTCGCAGAATCGCTCGAGGGTCGCATTATTCGCCTAAAGCGTGAATTGGCTGCAGCAGAAGTGGAATGGGCAAAGCGCAACGAGCCAGTGCCAGCAGTCGTCGAGGTCAAGATTGCTTCGGCTGCGCTGGTGGTGATTTCATCTGAGCAATCTGAGGGCTCTGGGTTCATTGCAAAGATCCGAGGTCGCACTTTTTTAATTACTAACATCCATGTATTGGGCGCTGCACGGAGTGCAATCATTCAAACGTTGGATGGAGTCGAGATTACCTTGCCTTCTTATGGCTATGTCAGTCGGCGACGTGATATTGCGATTGTACCGATTGAGTGGGCAGGGCCGACGCTGCCAATGTCACAGTCGTTGAGTTTTGATGAGGTCGGCATCGGTCAAGCGGTAACCGTTGTTGGGAATTCAGATGGTGCGCGTGTTGTGGGACGGCTGAAAGGCGAGATTCATGGTATCGGGCCTGATGAAGTTGTAGTGTCTGCTAAATTCGTGCCGGGTAACAGCGGTAGTCCGATCGTGCACGATGGATTGGGCCGAGTCATCGCGATTGCTTCTCACCTTAAAGATTTCAGTGCGAAGACTAAGTGGTCCAAAGATTGGGTACAAGCGGATGTACGCCGCTTTGGCTATCGATTAGACGGCGAGATAGAGTGGGCGCAGGTCGCCTTGTCTGATTTATATCGTCAAGCTGAAGTCTACAATCACTACGAAGATCGCAGCAGAGCGATGAGCCAGATTGGACATAAGTTACAGCATGAGGACCAGCTCATGACTAGCTTCAGAAGTCACGATTCACTGGGCTATTTGTTTGAATATTTTGACCGCGACTTTCAATGGCATCGCGGCACCAACTCGTCGCATAACCAGCGTCTGCTGAAGCGTTTCGTCACGAGCATGTTGTCGGAATTACAGACGGATCGAGTGGGCACAGGAGAGGCGTTGGAAATTGATTTCTATCAGCGGCGCTTTTTAATGGCCGAGGATCTTCGTGATCAGGCGGCTAATGACTTTATTAGTTTTGCTGATTCCCGTTTAGATTAGTTCTTAGTTCTTAGTTCTTAGTTCTTAGTTCGCTAGGTGCTGGGAGCGTAGCGAACACAGCACGGCGGTGGGGCATTTTGTTGGATTGTCGTAGAATATTATTGAGGTAGGTAATATCTCGCTATTGCACCTGTTCATTAGGTGTTGGGGAAATTGTAGACGAAAAGCATTGAGGCAAGGGGCGAGTCTCGGAGTGTATGCTAGACTGTAAGTTGGTTGAATCTTTGAAAAAGAGCGGAACTGATGATGTCTAAAATTAAAGGTCTTAGCGAACTTGTCTCTGACTTGATTGGTGTTAACATTAAGTAGCTGGAGTAGTATGCTTGAAATTGGGAAGAATGATGACAGGTTTTTGTTGCGCTTTGGCCTACATTTTAAAGTATTAATGTTTATTACTCTTACAACTATCATGAATAACAGTTTTATTAGTTCCGAAGGCACCATTGGTCGCGTCACTTTCATACTTAGCCTCGTCCTGCTGGTTGCGATCGCAACTGCGATCAGTTATGCGGCAGATTATTATTTCACACATCCGGATTATTTTATGCACGGACATTTCGGTACATTAGGCGTGTTTTTCGCCATTGTGACATCGTTGATTTGTATCATGATTGGGCTAATGCAGATGCTCAAGCGGCTGCGTGATATCGGTAAGGGTGCCTATCTTACGCTGTTGATGCTCGTTCCAGGCGTGAATGCAGTCTTCTTGCTCTACACCTGTGTGGCTCCGTCGAAGCAAATTTGAGGCTACGGTCGTTGTTTTTTGAGGGCCCCTTTGCATTCGTGAAGGGGCCTTTTTTGTAGTCGAAGTACCATCTTGCCGCGTGGATTATTAAGCAATATCCACAGGAATAGAATTACGCTTTTTGCACCCACCGCTCGATGGTGAAGTCGTCATTTTTCACCACCGTTTCGGCGAGCTCGAAGCGATCTTCGAATTCAGGGAAGAAGGCATCGCCCTCAACCTGACGGTGCACGCGAGTCAGGTAGAGTTCGCTGCAACGTGGTAACATCTGCATATAGATTTCGCCACCGCCTGCGATCCAGATTGTTTTGTCGGTGTCAAGGTGATCCAGCATTTTGAGATTGGTGAAGCTGTGCACGCCGGCGATTTCTCGTGGTGTGCGGCTGAGAACAAATGTTTCGCGACCAGGCAGGGGACGCCCAATGGACTCGTAAGTTTTGCGCCCCATGACCAAGATCTGGCCCATCGTCGTCTTCTTAAACCATTTAAAATCGTCTGGAAGATGCCAAGGGATGTCGCCCTGATTGCCAATAATGCGATTTTCTGCCATAGCAGCGATCGCTTTAAACTTCTTCGAAGGGTTCATGGGCTTTTGGTTGTTCGATGATTAACAGGTAACTGGGCAACTGTAGTCGCTACACGGCGATGGGTGCCTTGATGCTTGGATGCGGGTCGTAGTTGACCAGTTCGAAATCTTCGATGCTGAAGCCGTCAATGGCCATGATTTCCGGGTTTAGCTTCATCTGTGGCAGCGGGCGCGGTTCGCGTGAGAGTTGTAACTTCGCTTGTTCGACGTGGTTGGCATAGAGGTGCAGATCACCGAATGTGTGGACGAATTCCTTCGCTTTCAGGCCGCATACTTGCGCGATCATCTGAGTGAGCAATGCATAGGAAGCGATGTTGAACGGCACGCCGAGGAAAATGTCGGCGCTGCGTTGGTAGAGCTGGCAACTGAGCTCGCCGTTGGCTACGTAGAATTGAAACAGTGCGTGGCAGGGCGGTAGGGCCATGTGTTTGATCTCGCCCGGATTCCATGCGCAAACCATGTGGCGGCGGCTGTCAGGATTATTTTTGAGTGAGTGAATGACTGCTTCGATTTGATTGGTACTGCTACCGTCGCTGGCGCGCCAATCTGTCCATTGAGCGCCATAAACCCGACCGAGGTCACCGTTTTCGTCGGCCCATTCGTCCCAGATACGCACTTTGTTATCTTTCAGGTATTTGATATTGGTGTCGCCATTGAGAAACCACAGCAGCTCATGAATAATGGAGCGTAGGTGTAGTTTCTTGGTCGTGAGCAGTGGGAAGTCTGGCTCCAGCGAGAAGCGTGCTTGCGCGCCGAAGATAGAGTAAGTGCCAGTGCCAGTGCGGTCGTCGCGATAAGTGCCCGTTTCAACAACAGTGCGTAGGAGATCCAGATAATTTTTCATACAGGTAAGGTCAGTGCTAGAATTTGCTGGTCGGGGAGCGGTGTCAATTAAGCTCTAAGATAAATCGTGTGCTAGCCACGGATCACCATTTCGCTGACTTCCTTACAGTTCGGCAGAGCTTGAATTTTTTTTAGAACCGCACGTTTACGAAACTGTAGTTCGGAGCGTAGCGTTTGGTTAGTCACTGAAACGATCAGAGTGCGGCCATCTTTAATGCGTACCGGGTTACAGCGGCCAGCTAGGGTGCCAAAGATTTCGCCCCAATGTTCAACCATGGTACGCTCGGCACTGGGTTGTTCAAATTGGTATTTTTCTTTGAGGATGACGAGTAGGTTATCCAGCTGCAACGGTGGGCGCTTTGAAGAATACGTTGTCGTGCGCGGGAGTCCGCGAAAGTCAGCAATGATGTCCTCGGTTTTTTTAGAAAAATTCATGGTTAATAGCCATCTATAGTGTTCGCAATCTGTGGCGCGGAGCCATCAAAAATGTGTGATTTCAGCAGACTTTTAATTTTTTATTAAAAAAAGAATAGATTCAGGGTACTTGGTATGAGGTCTGCTAACTCACTTATGTCATTCTTTCCTGTGTGTAAAAGTTTGGGGTAATAAGACAAAGCAGTAAAAGCAGTATGGCGCGGGGTTTAGGGGTATTCCTCGCGCCATTTTTCTTGCCGAGTGTGTTCTTTAATATATTTTCAGATTAATTAAATTAATGCTTGCAGAAGACTGTTTTTTGTATCTTCGTAATTTCATTAACAACTTTTCTCCCGAAAGGGAGTTTGGGGTAATACAAAATCCTGCTGCTTGCAGCAGGTATAAAGTAGACAATGGTTGGCGCACTTCTTAGGGGTAGGAGGTGCGCCATTTTTGTATCTAGATGTCAGCCGCGAATGTTTGCTTCGTGGTTTTATTTCGTGACGGCGGGCTCGTTTCGCTAGCTACCAGAAGTGCGCGAGTAAACTCGCATGTCACATTTTCAGTTTGCTACAGTGCCAGCTCAAGCTGCTCTGGGCCGCTTTGAATCTCGGCAAAGCGCACGCCAATGCCGAGTAAGCGCACGGGTTCGCCGCTGCGACCCCAGGCTTCGCGCAGGAGCTTTAAGTAAGTCTTCAGCTCTGCTTGGCGGTGGACGATCTCTGCAGTGGTACGACGAAAATCGCTAAATTTTAGTTTAACCAGAATCTTGGCAATTTGGCGGTCGGCGGCGCTACTGCGTAGGTCTTCGAGCAGTTCGTGGTGCTGACGACGAAGCGCAACTTCGCAGTCTTCAAGCGTATCGATGTTTTTGGTAAAAGTACGCTCGTTGCTCAGGCTTTTGCGAATCCGATTGGCTTCGACGGGCCGTTGGTCGATGCCGCGGCAGAGTTGATAAAGCTCCAGCCCAAAGCTACCAAATTCGCTGGCAAGCTCGGCCTTTTCGTAAGCGTGTAGTTGGCCGCAGGTTTCGACGCCCATTTCGGTGAGGCGCGCAGCACTTTTCGGGCCGACGCCCCAGATGCGACGCACCGGTAAGTTCTGCATGAAAGCGGCGACACGCGAGGGTGAAACGACGCACTGGCCATTCGGCTTGTTCCAGTCACTAGCGATCTTGGCGACCAGTTTATTGGGGCCAATGCCAGCTGAGGCGATCAGGCCAGTTTCGGCGTGGATCGCGGCGCGGATCTCTTCGGCGAGCTCGGTGCCTCGCCGTTTGTGGTGGCTGACGTCAAGATAAGCTTCGTCGAGTGAGAGCGGTTCGACCAGCTCGGTATAACGCTTGAATATCTCGCGAATGTTGCGCGAGGCCTTGCGGTAAAGCTCGAAGCGCACGGGCAGAATGACTAGCTGCGGGCACAGTTGCTTTGCCTTAAATACTGGCATAGCCGAACGTACGCCGTAATCGCGCGCAGGGTAGTTGCAGGTGGTTAGCACGCCGCGTCCAGATGCGCCGCCGACCGCGATTGGTCGACCGGCGAGTTCCGGGTTTTCGCGCATCTCGACGGCTGCATAGAAGCAGTCCATGTCGATGTGAATAATGCGGCGGCTAGTTTGCATAGTGCGCGCTTACTCGTTGATCGGCTGCGCAAGGACAAAAGGGCGCACGATCATGGCGTTGAATCTGGTGTCGCTCGTCTGCCAGTGTTTGGCGTGTAGTTCGCAGGGTTGGACTAGATCACCTGATTTGAGCCAGGCTTTGACTTGTGTTTGATCGTCTTTGGCGAAGGCGAGGCCTGCTGTTTTGAGGTCGAGTGCGGGATCTACGTAGATCATCGAGTTAGCCTCGAAGTGGGGCTTTAAGTAGCTCCAGTCCACGTTTCCAGAGTATTTTTCGAGCTTTTCCTCGTCACTAGAGTTGTCCTCTGCTGGGCTAAAATCGTCGTTGAGCATGACCTTTGTTGTGCCAAGAAATCCGAAAGTTTAAAGTCTCAATCCTTGGAAGAGCGAAAACAGGCATAAATACCTGTGCCACGTTGAGCCAGAAGTCGTATGAAACTCAGCATTTTAAGCTTGCAGGAGAGAGGGCTCGACATAATTTCTCGCCTTCCTCTCACGGCGGTCTCGATTGCTGTTGGGCACTCTGCCTTGAGGGGAAATAAAATAATAATAATCTCAACCACACTGCCGCTCCGGTGCGCAGTAACATATCATACATATGAGCCTAATGGAAGAACTGCTGCAAAGCAGCACACTAGACAACCTCGTAGAAGGTTCCATCATCAAGGGAACAATCATCGAAATCCGCCCAACTGAAGTCGTGATTGACATCGGTGGAAAATCAGAAGGTATCGTGAACGCCAACGAATTTGTTGACATCAGCGAACTTCAAGTCGGATCCGAACTAGAAGTCTTTCTCGAAAAACTCGAAGATAAAGAAGGCAACCCTGTTGTCTCCTTCGACAAAGCAGAGCAAAAGAAGAACTGGGAAAAAATCGTCGAAAACTGTGAAGAAGGCTCGATCATTCAAGGTCGCGTCCGCTCCAAGGTTAAAGGCGGTCTCATCGTTAGCATCGGTGTTGATTCCTTCATGCCTGCGTCTCAAATCGACGTTCAACCTCCTAAGAACCTCGATCAATATGTTGGTCAGACATATGACTTTAAGGTCATCAAGATCAACCTCGACCGTAAGAATATCGTCGTTTCTCGCCGCGAGCTGATCGAAGAGCAACGCACGGAAAAGCGCCGTGCGCTGCTTGACGAAGTCAAGCCAGGCGATACACGTCGCGGACAGGTTAAGAACATCACTGATTACGGTGCTTTCGTCGATCTCGACGGTCTCGACGGTCTCTTGCACATCACTGATATGTCATGGGGTCGTATCAACCACCCATCTGAAATGGTGAAGCAGGGTGAAGAGATCGAAGTGATGATTATCGAAATCGATCGCGAGCGCGAACGTGTATCCCTTGGCCTCAAGCAGCTGGCTAACAACCCATGGGAGAAGATCGAAGAGAAATATCCTGTTGGCACGACGGTTGCTGGTAAGGTTGTTAATCTTGTTCCATACGGTGCCTTCATCGAAATCGAAGAAGGTGTTGAAGGTCTCGTGCACGTCACTGAGCTTTCTTGGACTAAGCGTATCTCTAAGCCTAGCGAAGTCCTTCGCATCGGTGAAGAAATCCAAGCGGTTGTCCTCGGCGTGCAGAAGGAAGAGCAGAAAATCTCCCTCGGAACTCGTCAACTCGACACCAACCCATGGGATATGGCTCGCCATAATTACCCAGTGGGCGCACGCGTGCGTGGTAAGGTTCGTAACCTCACCACATACGGCGCATTCGTCGAACTTGAAGAAGGTATCGACGGTATGGTGCACGTTTCCGACATGTCTTGGACACGCAAGATCAACCACCCATCCGAGATGGTCAAGAAGGGCGACGAAGTCGACGCATTGGTCCTCGACGTGGATGCAGATTCACAGCGTATCTCCCTAGGCATGAAGCAACTTGCAACCGATCCATGGGACGAAATTGAAACACATTTCAAGATCGGCGACATGGTCAAGGGCAAGGTCTCCAAGATCACTAGCTATGGTGCGTTTGTCGAACTCGACAACGATATCGACGGTCTCGTGCACATCTCGCAAATCAGCGAAGAGCGTGTTGAGAAGATCAAGGATGTGCTTAACGCAGACGACGAAGTCACTGCACGTGTTATCAAGATCGACAAAGACGACCGTCGTATCGGTCTCTCGATCAAGGCAGCTAACTACAGCGATGAAGACCTCGCTAAGGAACGCCAAGCCTTCGACAACGTCACTGGCACAGAAGACCTCACCAACCTGGGTGACCTTCTCGACCAAGCGACGACTAAGTAAGCGATCTGAGAATCCAAACTTTCAAAAGCCTCCAGCTCAAGCTGGAGGCTTTTTTTGGTTTAGAGGGTCGCGTCGTATGGGCCATGCGACATCGGCGATGACAGTAGAAGCGCCATCTTGGCGCTTTAAGTGTGGCTAGCAGAGGCGATGCCGTGAAGTAGAGCTTGGCACATTCGAGCTCTTTGGGAGGGACCGCCTC
>JABJQI010000028.1 GCA_018663485.1 Opitutia bacterium | reverse complement strand
TCGCTATCAGGCATGCCGCCGTTTTCGCGTTTATCTATACGCTCATAGATAATGACATCGCCGTCGGCGTATTTGCCGACTTGGTAACCGCGAGCGAATTGTTCGTGGATATAAAGGATATTGGGGACGCGGCGGTCATCCCATTGGCCGAGGAAGGAGGTGTTGGCATGCCGTGGAAAAGCGCCGCCGGATTCGCCGAGCGTTTCGGCTTGGTAGTTGCCGTCGGTGTAAAGCAGCCCGAGACCTGCTCGTGTGAAATACATGGCGTGCTGCAGTTCGCGGCGAGAGGCGTAGTCGTTGTCGTGGCTCTGCGCGTGCATCACTGTAAGCGAGGGGTCGAAGCCACCAGCTCCAGCACTATCAAAGCCGCTGAGACCATTCCAAGGACTGCCGAGGCGATCGTTGAACTGTTGGCGTAGTGGGTTGTCCACCAAGCGCATGCCCGAATCGAAATAGGGGCCATAGCCAGGAGGCTCGCCGAGGTGTTCGCCGAAGAGCATCGCATCGTCGCGGGGTGCTTCGGTGTTAAATAGGGAGTCGCGGTGGTTGGCATCGCTGAAACCGCGTGTCAGGTTGAACTGCCGCTGCACTTGGCCAGAATATCCGTAATCGTCGAAGTCTTTACCCTCGCCAAAAGTGGCACCGAAAAAATCGGCGCGGATGTGTTTGACTGCATCGAGGCGTAGGCCATCGGCCTTGGTGCGATCCATCAACCAGCGCGCGGCGCGATTGAGGTAGGCTTCGACATACTCTTCGTACACGCCAGAGTTGTCGGTGAGGTATAGCTGCGCACGAGCTTTGATTTGTGCATCTTCCGGTGTCGGATTACCTTCGGAAATGAGGAGTGCTTCAGCAAGAGGCAGTAGGCCGCCGAAACCGATGTAGCTGCCGTCTTTGTCGTACGCGTATTGCTCAGGACGTTCGAGGTCGCGGATTAACCTGATCTTAGGGAAGGTATCACCTTCGTTTGGGCCAAAGTTGTAGTTAGTAGTGCCGGGCTCCTGTGCGATATCGATTAGGTCGGCGAGACCGAGGTGTTGCACCTGCCAGGCGCTGTTCCAGTCGCGGGTGTTATCCCACTTGCGGTAAAAGCCTTCCTGCGTGGTTTGCAGGTGGAAGTCCTCCGGCACGAGACCTGGGTAAACATCGATCGGAGTGTCTTCATTGAACCCCGGGATATCAAAGGCACGGTGGTTCATGATATTGTCAAAATAGATACGAATGCCAAAGCGGTGAGCCACTCGAACGAGCTCGAGCAGTTCGGCTTCGGTGCCGTAGCGAGTGCGGACCGTGTTGCGCTGGTCTTTGCCGCCTAGATCAAACGGGTCCCACAGGTCGTAGCCGACCGAGAGGCCGCCGCTGCCCTTGGTTGGGGGAGGGAGCCAGAGGGACGAATAACCCGCCTCAGCGAGTTCCGGCATTTTGCGGGTGATCTCAGCCCAATCCGTATTGAAATACTGGAGCATCGCTTCGCCATGACTGATTCGGCCAATTAAGCAGAGTAGCCCGAATAGGCCTACTTTGGCGCAGCAGGTGTGTCTATGATTAAAGAGATGCATCAAAATAAGTGGCCTAATTAAATTATGGCCGAATATGAATTAACTTAACCATATTAGTGAAGTTTTGTTGCGAGGGTAATAGGTTCCATAGTTCAACAGTTTAACCGCGCGGAGGACTGACTGTCGAGTGAGTCCGTGCATTGGAGTGATTATATCTGTCAATTGGAGTGATTAGAGCATGAAATAGTCCTCTTTATGTCGTTTATACGGACATTCAACTGTCGACTAGTGTGAGTCGTTACACTTTCCTGAAAGTCGGTTCAACTGTCCAACTATGTCCAATTCACCTGAACGACGCCCCAATATGCAACAGATCGCGGATGCCGCGGGTGTGAGTAAATCGGCTGTTTCCTTGGCTCTGCGCAACGATCCACGGATACCAGAGGTGACCCGTGTGCGGATTCAACGGTTCGCCGATGAAATGGGCTACCGTCGCAATCCGGTGGTGGATTCGCTGATGACGCAATTGCGCGCCGGACGTCAACCGACCTTTCAGGCCAACCTTGCTTTGATCAACTGCTCGCCGATCAAAGACCTCAGTCAAAATCACACTTTTAACCGCCTCCGCGAGGGCGTCTTGCGTCGTGGTGAACAGATGGGCTATGGGATCGAAGAGTTTTGGTTGCAGCAGCCAGATATGCGCCCCGAGCGTCTTAAGCAGATCGTCGAAACGCGTGGCATTCGTGGGCTGGTTCTAATTGCTGCGCTAGATCTGGATACGATCCATGCTAGTTACTCAAATTTTTGGTATGACTTTGCCTGTTCCGTCATCGGCGTGACGCATTTAAACAACCAACTCAATTGTTCTTCGAATGATCAATATTTGACTGCGCGTCGAGCCACGCAGAAGGTGTTAGAGCAGGGCTATCAGCGTCCATTGCTGGTGGTGCCTGAGCGAGACGATGCGCTGTTGGATGAGAAGTTTAGCGCTGGCTTTTACAGTGCGTCGCGACAGTTACCGAAGAAGGATCAATTAGATATGATCGCTTTGGACACCGAGGATGTTGCTTCCGCAGTGGCCGCGATTCGGACGCAAAAGCCCGATGTCGTGCTGACCAATAAGCTGGAACTCTACGACGCGCTCGTTGAAGCCGGCGTGAAGATCCCGAAAGAATTAGGCCTGGTTCATCTAGATTGGCACGTCGGCATCCCGCATCTAGCTGGCATGCGTCAGAATAATCGTGAAGTCGGCAGCGCTGGTGTTGATTTGGTCGTTGGCCAATTGCAGAAAAACGAATTCGGCGCATAGGAGCACCCTAAGGTCGTGCAGATCGAAAGCATTTGGGTCGATAGACCGAGTTTGAAGTAGGAGCGACTGCGGGGCACAGAATGCGGCCGCTTTGTTTGCTATCAATTCGACTCTGGCAATTTGAAAATGAAGTCTGGAATTCCAGAATTGTAGGAGACTTCGTTGATTATGATTGTCCCACTCTCGCTTGTCGTTTCGTCAGTCAGCACGAGCTCTTTGGGCCGGACAAACGGTGTCGTTGATTTTTGAAAGCTGATGTATCGGATACTGCGGATTAAACGTGGTTCGTCTTTTGATATGTCGAAAAGCTTTAGGCTCTCAGGTACGTGTTTGTTCGTTTCTTTATAAGGCTTTTCGCTTTGCGTGTATTCAACTTTGTAGCCCTTTAATGCTGAGCTGCTCAGATTAAATCCATCTCTTTGTTTAAAGTGAAATTGCGGGTTGAGCGCTAAGAGATCCAGCAGGTTTTCAGCGGCTTCTGTGCCTTCGAGTTTTCGAGCCGACTCGGATCCGTGGATGAATGGTTTGGTCCACAATTGCTCCTGGTTGTAGGTGATATGGACTTTTGATTTATGCTGCGGGTCTTGAATGCTGGCTCTTAGCTTGTGTTGCCCCTTAGTGAGGAGTGTTAAGCTCAAATGACCGTCACCCATGGACATACTTGCGTGTAAGCGGATGCTCTCTGGAGGCGCTTGGGTACGAGCGAGTGAGGTCAGTGCACCGAAAAAAAATACACCGATAAAGATTAACCAGTGGATGAATTGGTTTATTCTGACAGCAGTGCTCCTATTACGCATGTGCATGATGACATAAAAAAGCCGCTGATCATGGTAATCAACGGCTTTTGGATAAATAGTTTATGAACTTATGCTTTGCGGCGACGCATTGCAATATAGCTAAGTCCGAATAGCCCTGCAATTAATGCGTAGCTGCTTGGTTCAGGCACTGCCACTACAGTAAAAGTAGCGGTAAAAGCATCGGTTGATCCCCATGCTGTATCTCCTGGATTTGGACTGTTCACATTGGCTAGACGTTCGAAGTTGCTGCCGCCTTCCCACGCTCCAGCTTTATGAACGATGTCAATCGCATAGATGGTGTTTGATACGGGTGCTGAAAGACCGTTGAGGAAGTCGAGTGTGGATCCGGTAAACTCAGCTTTTTCATCGTTTCCTCCAATGCTTGCTCCATCACCCATTGTGATGAAAGTGTAATCGTCTGGATTTATCGATTGAGATTCGGTATCCAGGCGAACGCGATATGCGAGAGCAAACTCGAAAGTGGAGTGGCCGTTGTCTGCGTAAGCTAGTGTTTCGCCTTGTGATAGTATGAGCGAGCTGGAGCCGATCGTCATGTCTCCGAAGTCAGCACCGTTGAAAGTTGCTTCACTTCCACCGTACCTATCGTCAGATTTGTATTTTGTGCCGTCTACAGTTAGGTAAGCACCAAATATGCCGGTCGCAGCATGGAGCGAGGTTACTAAGGCTAGAAATGTAGCAACTAGAAGGGTTATTTTTTTCATATACGTGATAATGAGGGATATTGAGAGATATTAAAATACATCTAAAGGTGATGGGGATGTTTTAAAAGTAACAACAAAAGTATTAATAAATCTTTCACTTTTTAAATGCTTTTTGCATTCAACAGTTTAACGGCTTTCGGAAACTAGAAGCTCATCCGAATGAAAAGCTCATGGTTTCGAGTCTATTTATTTTTTTATGAGTGTTGATCGCAGTGCGGAGTGCCTTGCTTTCGGGGGACATATCTATGGCGCTATTTTCGTATTTTTAAACCATCGCTCTATTCAACAGTTTAGTAGTAGTGCGGTCGGAACCTCCAACGTTGTCTCACGACACTGTAGGGGTAGCGCCGTTTGTCTCAAATGCGGTGCATCAGTCGGTCACGCTCTTGGTTCGACTCGCCAGAGGCGAGTGGTGTGAATCGCTTCGTTTTAGAGCGAGGGGGCTGATTGCACTGAATGGGGGCAGGAAAAACGGGCTGCCTACTAACTATTGTAGCTTTTCACCGTTATAGACCGATCTGCGTCGCATAGGTCAACTGTTGACTCGCCTTGCGATTTTCTCGAATTCGATTAAGGCTTTAACTTATCTTCAATCAAATTAACTCAATTCGACTCGCTATGAGAAAAACACTCCTAATTGTCTCAATGTCCGTGCTAGCTTCCAGTGCGTTTGCCTTAACTGCTTTCGATGATGCTTCCAATTATGGTGGCGGTTGGAGCACTGGTGATAATTCTGGCTCAGGGTTTGGCACCTGGGACCTGACGGATAACAATAACAACGGAACGGACGTTTTCGCTGGTTATTTGATTGGGAACTCAACTGAGGGTGCTGGTGATTTAAATACTGGAACGAATCAATCATTCTATATTTATGCGAATCCAGTTGCTGCTTTTGCCAGTGCAAAACGGGACTTCAATTCAGCTTTAGTTCTAAACGATCAATTTACATTTAATTTTGGAGTTCAGAACGACAATGGAAATAAAGGGTTTACGATTCGTAATGATGGGGATCAGGAAGTGTTCGGTTTTAATGTAGGTTCTGGTGCGAGTGTGAATGGGATGTTTACCAATAATCCTGTGGCCGCTACATATGATTTCGGTGGAGGGGATGCCTTGCTACAAGCAGTGATTACTATTATTGATGATTCCGTAGGCTCTTCTCAGCTCAGCTATAGCATTAGCCGCATCTCATCTGCGGGAACACAGGGTGTGTTGTTCTCTGGCACAGTTAGTGGAATTACAGGGCTTATTGATAATTTTACGTTCTATAACAGTGGCACAGATGAGGGCGAAAATGCTGCAAACAATCTGTATTTCAACAGTCTGTCGGTTGCATCCGTTCCCGAACCCGGCACTTATGCGTTGATCGCCGGCACCTTGGCTTTGCTCTGCGTGGCGAAGCGTCGTCGGGGATAGTTCAGCACTTCGTTCTCGCGTATAAAAAAGACCACAGTTTCGGCTGTGGTCTTTTTTTGATTCGCGATGGGCCTGATCCCCCGAAGCTTGCTTCGGCTGTTTGTGGAGGGCAACGCTCCGTCGTTGCTAGTGCGTGGGACAAGAGTGTGGGCGACTGGCCCACGTCGAACCGATGTTGATGCAAACGAGGGCGAGTCGCCCTCGCTCCTGAAGACTTCCTTCCCGGAGGATGGACACTCCTGTCTATTTATTCTATCGGTTGAGTTCGTGATGAGCGGGACAGGAGTGTCCCACCTCCTGACGTTCGACCAGTTGCATGATTGGCTGGATCAATTGACGGTTTTAGATGCCCCGTCGCAAGTTCTGTCTGGTTGACCTCTTCCATATGGGTGGCCACCTAAAGGAAGCCACCAACTTTTGAGGCTTACCGCTCAATAAAACCCGAAGGTTGGGCCGTCCATGCGTTTTTCATAGCCATCTTGCGAGATCGTTTGGCGCTCGGACTGTGAGAAGTCCTTCAGCTTAAACACGGGCAGGATGGGGCGGCCGTCGCCGGCTTTATCGTAGCTCACGCCTTTCTCTTCGATGAAGAGGTAGCAGCCGAAGTCGCCGCCGGGGATTTCGCCGATCACGACGCTCAGATCCGTGGCCTCGCCGGGAGTGAGTTTGAACCAATCGCCCGCGGTGAGCTTGGGTAAATACTCCGATACGGGCGGCGCATTGTGGGTCGGCTCATCGTCTGGTGTCCACTTGCCAGGATTCGATTCGGTGAAGCCGGCAGAGAGCACGGTGCGGCCTTTGACCCCAACGATCAAAATGTCGTCGGCGGTGCCCACAAATCGAAAAGTGCCGCCTTTGGTGGAACGGAATTTCCCCTGATAGACCGCGATCCATTGACTCGGCTGCACCAGATTTTCGACGCCATAGGCGCGCGGCGCTTCGTCGGCACTCATCAGTGGTATATAGAAGTGTGTGGCGTAGAGCTTCTGCGGGGCGCTGAAGAATTTTCGAAATTCAGTGAGCCGATAGTTGCGCATGAAATCTTTACCCGCATCCATCCAGCCTTGTTTGGGTGGGTTTTCGCGGTAGCGGTCTTGTTTGAAGTCAATGAAGGTGCCTTCGAGTGCGCCGGCGAGTGGCGAGGTATTACCAAACAATGTGGCGAATCCTGATTCACCTGCGCCGCCACCCAGTCCGCCGCCGAGGTCGCCGGCACTGCCACGTGCTTTGATCGCGCTCTTGTTGGTGCTGGGCTTGGGCACGTCAACTTTAGGTAGGTTAATTTCGGACGGAAGGTCGACCGCGATTGGTATTTGAGTGGAGATTGCAGTGCTGCGCTGTGAGCGCATCGTCTTTAATTTATACTCACGCTGCTTGGGTTGGATTGCTTCTGGCGGAATTACGACTTCGATTTCTGCTTCGTCCTCTGTGAGGATAATAAACATTTTCCAGCTACCGATCCCCAAGCCCACCAGCAAGTGTAGTGCTAAGCTGGCAACTAGGATCAGTAATAGCGGGCGCTTGAGTAAGCGTTGTATGACGGTAGGTGAGGTTTGTGGGGATTCGATCATTCGGTATTTAAGCAAGCTAGTGCGTTGTGTCTTACGCGGGAACCATGAATTCGTTCAACTGTCAAATGGGGCGAGTTGTGCGCTTCGCTTCAGAATCGTTGTCTTGGAATTAACAAAGATAAGTGTTCATGTCTCCCCATACAATGTTACTCCGCCTTACTTCACTTTTTTGCGCTTGCTCAGTGGCAGGTTGTCTCGATGCCAGCGATCTTTCGCTCAAAATTCCCGTGCAGTCAGATATTGCGGAGTCGTCACTATGGGTGGCACTTGATGCAGGGCCAGGCTTCGGTTCGACCGTGGTTGAAGTTGCTGTCGAACAGCGTGTATTTCTGGCATTTCAAGCCGATGTCATTCTAAAGATCGAAGGCAATGAGGTGCTCGAGGCGCGTCACTATCAAAACTATAAATGGCAAGCCGCTCCGGTCGATGCGTTCAAGGTGACGGCACTGGGCGATGCAATACAGCTGCAATTGAAAGCCCCGGGGCGCGAGTTTGACCGTGTGCGTGCGGTGCAGTGGTTTACGCTGAACGAGCATGTCATCGTGACTTCGGAGCAGGCGCGGATTGCGCGTTCGGCAGAGGATCTTTACTTGCCAGAATATTATGCGGTGAGTCCGGTAGGCGCGTTGGAATTGAAGGGGCGCTTTGGTGCCATCGATGCCAAACCACGAATCTACCAAATGCTGCCACGGTTGTTTGGTAATGCCAACGAGACGCGCCAGGTGAATGGCACTCTGGCTGAAAATGGTGCAGGCAAGTTCAGCGCGTTGAATGAGCGTGTGCTCGCGGGATTCCGTGAGGACGGCTTTACGCACATCTGGCTGACCGGCGTGTTGCAACAAGCGACGTCGACTGATTATAGTGCCGTCGGGCAAGCGCCAGACGATCCAGATCTGTTAAAAGGGATCGCAGGTAGCCCTTATGCGATTCGAGACTATTTTGATGTATCGCCAGACTTTGCGGACGAACCGTCCAAGCGCCTTGAAGAGTTTCAAGCGCTGACTCAGCGCATGCAGGCTGCTGGCTTGTCGGTGGTGATCGACTTTGTGCCAAATCACGTAG
>JABJQI010000122.1 GCA_018663485.1 Opitutia bacterium | reverse complement strand
GGCACCCTCGGGATCAGTCACACTCGTTGGGCCACACACGGCGACGTCACCGAAGCCAATGCGCATCCACACAGCAGTAGTGATGGCAAGATTGCGCTAGTGCATAACGGTGTGATCGAAAATTACGTCGGGATGAAGAAATTCCTCATTGAGAAAGGCTACACCTTTATATCTCAGACCGACTCCGAAGCACTCTGCAACTTGATTGCCTATCACTATGCGAAAGAGCCCGAAGTCGCCGGAAAAAACCGCTTCCTCGAATCAGTGCGCAAGAGCCTCAGTCACGTCGAAGGCACCTACGGCATCGCAGTCATCTGCACAGACTTCCCCGGCGAGCTAATCGGCGCACGCAAGGGTTCGCCGCTGATCCTCGGCCTAGGCAAAGGTGAAAACCTGCTCGCCAGCGATGTCAACGCGATCACTCACTGCACCCAAAACGTCGTTTATCTGAACGACAACGAAGTCGTGCATCTCTGCGACGACGATTTCTCGATCACCACCGTCAGCAGTAAATCGGTCGAAGCTGTGATCCACCAGGTCGATTGGGATACCTCCGAGGCCGAACTCGGCGACTACGACCATTTTATGCAGAAGGAAATCTTCGAGCAGCCGACCTCGCTAGAGAACGGCATGCGTGGACGTTTCTCTGATGACGGCAGCACCGCGGTATTTGGTGGCTTGAACCTGAATCCGCAGGAACTGCGCCAAATCGACCGCATTCTTTTCCTCGCCTGCGGCACGGCATGGCACTCTTGCCTGGTCGCTGAATATCTAATCGAACGCTATGCTCGCATCCCAGTCGAAGTCGAATACGCCTCCGAGTTTCGCTACCGCAACGCGCCGTTGGATAAAAATACCCTCGTCATCGCCATCAGCCAGTCAGGCGAAACGATCGATACACTCGGCGCACTCCGCGAAGCCAGACGTAAAGGCTACCGCACCCTGGCGATCAACAACAGCGTCGGCTCCACCATTGCACGCGAAAGCGACGGCGGCATCTATCAACATGCTGGTGCAGAGATCGGCGTCGCTTCGACCAAAGCGTTCACCTCGCAGATTATGATTTGCGCAATGCTCGCACTCTACCTTGGTCGCCTCCGCGATCTCAGCTATGGCGACGGTGTCGAAATCGTCAAAGCACTCAAGCAAGTGCCCGCCCAAGTCGAAGAGATCCTCAAGCAAAATGACAAGATCGCGGCCATCGCCAAGAAATATGCGAAGTATGAAGACTGCCTCTTCCTAGGTCGTCAGCTGATGTTCCCGATCGCCCTCGAAGGTGCGCTCAAGCTCAAAGAAATTTCCTACATTCACGCCGAAGGCTACCCAGCTGCGGAAATGAAACACGGACCGATCGCACTCATCTGCGAAGAGTGCCCCAGCGTGTTCCTCACTACCAGTGGCGAAATCTTCAGTAAGAGCCTAGCCAACTTACAGGAAGTCAAAGCCCGCAAAGGCAAGGTCATCTGCATCGCGACCGAAGGTTGCGAAATCCCTGAAGGCGCGGTCAACGAGATTGTTAGAGTTCCCGAATGCCATGAAATCGTAACGCCAATCCTGATGAGTATCCCAGTCCAACTTCTCAGTTACCACGTTGCACTCGAACGCGGCTGCGATGTCGACAAGCCGCGTAATTTGGCGAAGTCAGTGACAGTGGAATAGTTGTAATCGACTCACTCCTGCCGCTTCCAGACGAAGCGCCAAGGCATCGCCGCCCACTCAGCTCCGGCATAATCGACTCCAACACGAGGGGTCGCAACAATTTCGGCATGACTGACTTTGCTGTCGACATCCTCTAGCCACAGTCCGCCGACCCGTGTCAGCAGTTGATCGTTAAACGAACTGTTAATCTGGAAGTGCTTAGTCAAACGACCTGGCCCTTCGACGCCCTCGACCGCTCGAATCAGCACTGCCGCGGGATAGCCCTTCTCGCGGGTGATGATATTGAGCAACCAATGCACCCCATAACAGAGGTAGATATAGGCCCGTCCAGGTGGACCGAACATCACCACATTGCGCGTCGTCGCACCGTTGCTGGCATGTGAGGCACGATCCTCAAAACCATCGTAGGCCTCCGTCTCACAAATCCGCGCTCGAATAATTTTACCGGAATCCAGCCGGCGGCACAGTTGCTTACCCAATAAGTCGCGAGCGACATCGATTGTCGGTCGATCAAAGAAAGCCTTGTTGAGCACACGCGCCATTAGAAATCACGCATCTTTGTGTCGATCACCAGTGTGACCGGACCATCGTTATGCGCCTCGACCTGCATATCCTCGCCAAAGCAACCGGTCGGCACCTCTTTTCCCAATGTAGTCGAGAGCTCGCGCACAAATCGTTCATACAATGGCACCGCCTGTTCGGGCAAAGCAGCCCGATTGAAGGACGGGCGATTGCCTTTGTTTAAACGACCAAAGAGTGTGAACTGACTAATCACCAGCGCATCGCCGCACCCGTCGATCAGAGAGCGATTCATTCGCCCTATTTCGTCTTCAAAAATGCGCAGCTTGGTAATCCGACCGACCAGCCATTCGACATCCTCAGCGCTATCCGTCTTGCCCACTCCGAGAAAGATTAAGACCCCCGCATTGATTGCCCCCATCGTCGCATCGTTGACCACAACAGATGCTCGGGAAACGCGTTGAATCACTGCTCGCATGAGATAACAATGCGCGCCACCTAGCGTGCCGCCTGATCCACCACGCTCAAGATATATGCCGTCGCGGTTTCGGTGCGCAGCACATTGGCTCCCAAGCGCACGGCCTTAAAGCCCGATTCACGCAGTTGAGCATACTCCGCGACCGAGAAATCCCCCGCAGGGCCGACTGCGACGATCACTTCATCCAATGGGCCTGCCGCATTCAAAGTTTCGAGCAACGGACGGCTGCCCTCCTCCAGACTTGCCACAATGCGTAGCGCACCGTCGGCGGTTGTAGTCGCCTGCAACCAATCGCCTAGACTACACGGCTCCGACAGCTCGGGCACATAGCTCAAGCCACACTGCTTGCAGGCCTCAATTATGGTGAGCTGCCACTTGTCCATCTTCGGCTGCCCGTGCTCCCCTTGATCAGTAAATATAGGTTGAATCACAGAAGCGCCGATCTCCGTCGCCATTCGCAGGATCAGGTCCATCGCTTTGCCCTTTGGGATCGATTGCAGCAGCGTCACACGCGGCTGCGGTGCAGGCATTTTTTCGACAGACTCCACCGCCACACGCACTGCCTTGCCATTTGCGATCTCAATTGTGCCGAGATAACGCGTGCCCTTACCGTCGAGCACCTCGATCGTCGCGCCCACCTTGGCACGAAACACCCGCACCAGGTGATGACTCTCCCGCGCATCCAGAATCAGGAATCCCTCCCCGACTGTCGCCTCTGCAAACAAAAATGATCGATAACGTGCCATGCCCAAAAGTTGAGAGATCCAAGCCGCCCACACAAGCCGCTTTCTATATACGCTAAGGAATAGCCCTTCCCCCCGCTGCCAGCACCTTGCCACGTATCCAAAGCTCCGTGTCTCCGTAACTTCATTATGCCCTTGGGTGCCGTGTGAAAATCTGTAGTGCAAAAGTCATTTCCTCCGCACAGAACCCCCGTCTAAAGACGGAAGCCACCAGACATGCAATTCAGCATTAGAGAAACTGATACTGCCTCTTGTTTAGAATAATTCTAATTAGGCTTGCGTTTCACTCCTTTCGGACTTTATTGCTACTCAGTCTCATTATTAATGCGATTTAGAATTATCCAAAATAAAAATACGACTCTAGACCACTGATCCGGCCATTCATGCAACTCTCACCACAATATAAAGAG
>JABJQI010000187.1 GCA_018663485.1 Opitutia bacterium | reverse complement strand
CGATCCGCGAAAGGTCGGGCTCGGCTTTATAGCGAATGAAGTGGGTCGAATAATCAGCGTGGGCAGATTGAGCGGTGAGTATGCAAAGAAGAGTTAGAAGAAGAAAGCGCATGGGGTTGGGAGACTTGAGGTGGGAGGTGGGAGACTTGAGGTGGGAGTCTGGAGGGTACGAAAGTGCGAAAGTGGGAAGGTGCGAAGGTTTAAGAGACCAGGGGCATAATAAAGGGCGTGCCGGTGGCCATCGGTTGTGGTGTGTGTATCAAAATTAGCAGGTATTGTAGCCAAGAGCCTAGGACAATAGCTGTCCAAGGGGGTGCATGATTTAAAACAAAATGACCAAAGCATGCGTCACTGCTGGCGTGCTGGATTCGGGGCAGTGCGGAAAATGCACTAAGCCTGGTACTGATCCGGATGCGGCGTGGCAGTGAGAATACACATGGCCGAAGGAGGGACCGCTGAAGCGGGTTTAGCAGTTGTATCTTGCTAATTAAATGAGGGCTGCCTGCCGCGGGGGCTGCTTTTGCAAGGCAATGAGCGTTGCCTAAAAGACGAAGCCGATGCCACCACTCAGGCGGTCACCGTTGCCGTGGTCTGGCGCGTGCCGGTTGACGTCGGAAATAAAGTCATGCTTCCACTCGATGCGGATGTGCGTGTGGTCATTCCAGCGCCAGTAGAGTGCGGGGCCGGCGGAGAGTGTCATGGCGTCATCAGCGTCCCATTTAAAGTCGCTCTCCCAGAGCAGCTGCATGTTGTCTCTGGCATTCCAACCGATGTCGAGCGACCAAGTCCACTCGGCCGGTTTGGGATCTTCAAACACCCAGGCGCTTGCGCTGGTGGCAAGGAACAAATGATACGTCTCGGTCTCGTAGCCAACCGAGATGCCGGTGCCCCATACCCGATCGGCAACTTGGTAGCTGTTGTCCTGGCTGCCGAGCGGCACACGCAGTTGTGGAGCCACGGTCCAGTTGCCGCTGCGGGTGGCTAGGTTGAAGTAGTGCTTTAAGGGCAGCGCCAAGGTTAAATCGCCCAGGCCCTGATCGTGCTGCACGATTTTGTCTCCATTGGTATCCAACACTTCGCGCCGTGCATCAATGACATAGGGCAGTTTGAAGGTGAGCCGGACCGAGCGGTGCCAGGTGTAGACGCCTTGCAGGTGGACTTGGTTGATGTCTTCGCTGAAGCCATCACCGACCACATCCTTGCCCTGCTTTAAATCACTACGGTGAATGGTATCTGCGAGTACTTGGAAGCCGTAACCGCCATCCCAGCGCGGCATCATATTCATAATCGGCTGGTCAGCTGAGAGAGTTGCGAGCGCAGCGATGAGTAAGCCGAGGCAGAGCAGGCATGGTTTAAAGCGTTGCATCAGGAGTTATTTCGCCGGAGAGAAGAGGAGCATGTCGACTGACTGGCCATTCCACTGGTAGTAGTATTCGGGGTCGTAGCCTGCACTGTAAACCGCATCGCGGACCGCATCGATATTGATTGTTGCGCCTGGTTCGAAGGCGACGACGAGAAGCTGCTTAGAGGCATCCATGAGGACGCCTTTGTCGAACTGAGTCTGGTCGACGCTGTCGAGTTTCTTGAGGTGGATGCGCAGCCCGATACCACAGGAGCTACAGACGAAGCCTTTTGCATAAATTGCTAGCTGATTGGGCTGATTTTCTAGGTAGTCTTGAGCAGCCTGCATGCGCAGTTCTGGCGTCGTTGCCTTAAATTGTGGACGGGCGTCTAGTGATGCAGAGCTCAGTGCTGCAAGGATCAGAATGAATAAAAAACGTTTCATGGTGTGGCTAAATAAACATGACCGGAAGTACGATCTGTTGGAAACTAATTCTGTAACGACCGCCGATTATAGTAAGCTAATGGTATTCTTTGCCTAGGTCAATGTAATTCTGCTTACAATGATGCATTCCTGTGTACATGCGGCTGGAAGTACCTGTGCGTCGGCGACTAGAATGGCAGGCGCTTTCAACAGCCTGTGGAGGATGCAAAGGGATGATTCAGGCGCGTGCTTAAGGCGCATACTTGCGCATGGCTCAGTTTATGGCCTTGATTTGTTTGTGCTTAGAAATGACTTGCTGTTGCCAAGTGCCGTCTGCGGCGAGTGTGTAGCGGTAGTGGTGCTTCATCTCTTGGTAATGCCCGCGGGGGACGTTTTTGGTGGTTGCACCTTCTTCGACTGTGAGGAGGTAGCGACTACGTTTGCTAAAAGAGGTCTGAGCTGTGGTCGGCTGCAGCGAGTGTAATTGATACGTTTGGTCCACGCTGTCGTAGGCGGAGCCACTACTATGGTTAGTAATCATTTGAGTTGCGAGGTTGAGGGTTGAGGTGCTGTCGAGCTGGCATAGCACGGCGTCCTGGATTGGCTCAAGCACCGGGCACTCAAAACGACTCGCAAAGTCGAGTGCATATACAGAGTAGGCGCAGCGCATACGTTGCCCATCCATGAATCGAGCGACCAGTAGCTCAAGCTGGCCATCGTGATCGAAATCGGCAAAGGCAAAGCCGCGGTCGAAGCTGAGGGTTTGATTGCCGCTGTCGGATAATTTGTGAAGGTAGTCGCCAGTGCTGAGGACTACGCTGTGGAGCCCCGGGCGAATGCGCTCAGCATCATCAGGCTCGCGCACGGTTTCGATATAAGGGCGTAGTGCTGCCTCGGGGAGTGAGAATTGTCGGCTGTGGAAGGCTGCGCTAGCGCCGCTATGTGCATCGGTGATGCGAACGTAGGCTGTACATGAGAGGAACGGGCCGCCTTGAATTTGTTCGGGGTACACCAACATACTAATCGCATAGCGCTCGGCAAACAAGGTATCAAAGTCGACGATTAATTGTCCTGGAACCTGAGGTAGTTGCGCTGAATTGGCTCGACCACCAGACTCGCTGTTGGGGTAAGTGAAGCTGCCATGCATGACGCGCTGGTTGTCGTCGCTCACGACTCGGGCGTGCCAAGTGTAGGCCTGTGGCCGTAAGTGGTCGACGTTCGGGCCATTGAAATCTTTCGGAAACTGTGGGCGCTGCCAGTCGTTAGCTGCGGACTCGGTGGTATACGACCACTGCGCGTCGCTGCTCTGCGCCTCGACGATGAATTGCACCGTGTAGGGGGCGTCCGCTAGCTTATTACGCAGACTGAGGGTGACTGGCTCGATGCTGGTTTGCCACGCGCGGTCGATTGCATCTGCGTTGAGGACTTGCTGGCTAAGGAGGCTAATTAAGAGGGCTAGAATGATGCGGGGCATAGTGGGAGTGTTAATAAGAGACCTGAGGTGGGAGGTCTGAGGGATTTGAGGTACGAAAGTGGGAAGGTATGAAGGTGGGAGAGAGCTGAGACTGATTTTTATTTGAGCCGTTTGGTGCCATCGCTCGCGAGGAGGCTGCGCATTTGGCTGATGGCGATTTCGTTGAGCTTTAGGAGGCGTTCTGAGGGAGCAAGCTCTTGACGAATGAAGACCGAATTGAGGCTTTCCAAATTGGTAAGGACTACGAGCTGTTCGATGGGTGCGTGGTCGCGGATATTGCCTTTGGCATCGGGGTTGGCTGTGCGCCACTCTTTGGCGGTTTGCCCGAAGAGTGCGACGTTGAGGCGGTCGGCCTCGCTGGCGTAGAGCTTTCCTGATTGGGCTTTAGTGATGGTGTTGGGGATCAGTGTTTCTCTGATCGCGTCGGTATGGATGCGGTAGTTGATCTTTGAGAGCGTGCGTTGGACGTTCCACTCCATTTGTAGGCGGTCGTTCTCATCGTCTTTGAGGCGCTGAAAGTCTTTGATTAGGTAAAGCTTGAATTCGACGGAGACCCAGGATGCGAATTCAAAAGCGATGTCCTTGTGTGCAAAGGTGCCGCCATAGCGGCCAGCTTTAGATTGAAGTCCGATCGCTGCGGTTTTCTTAATCCATTGCTTGGGCGTGAGTGTGAAGCTATTGAGACCAGACTGTTTTCTAATCCCGTCGAATTCGACGGGGTTAAATTCTGGGTTGTGTAAGTGCTCCCAGATCCCGAGTAGTTCCAAGCTATTGCGGTTGCGTAGCCAGTTACGGATCAAATCGTCGGGGTGCTGTGGATTCTTCGATTTGGCTATATCGGTTAAACAAATGTAGTCATCAGAGCCGACCGCTTGAATTTTGACTAATGTGCCTTGAACTTCAATGGATGTGTTTTTCTTAGGCATGTCTTTTCAGTGAGGTGTTTATTGATGAACTCGCAAAGTAAATGAGCTAATTGAGAGTGATGGCGTTGGGATTTTGCTGGAAAGCAGAGTAATTAAAGCGAGACCTGAGGTGGGAGAGGCCTGAGGTGGGAGAGACCTGAGGGCTGAGAGACCTGAGACCTGAGACTTGAGGGTTGAGAGACTTGAGGTGGAAGAGCTAAAACTAGAGGTACGAAAGTGGGAAGGTTTTAAGGTGCGAAGGTATTGAGGTGGGACGTGGGAAGGTTTTAAGGTACGAGGGTACGAAAGTGGGAAGGTATGAAAGTATTAAGGTATTAAGTTGGGAAGGTATTAAGGTGGGAAGTGCCTAGAGGCATAGTAGAGTGGGTGCCGGTGGCAATGGTGCGGTAGATGCATATAAAAATAGCAGCGACTGTAGCCAAGAGCCTAGGACAAAAGCCGTCCGAGGAGGCGCATGATTGAAATAAAATGACACAAGCCTGCGTCACTGGCGTGGGTGTTGAAATCGATGCGGTGCGGAAAATAAGCTTCAAGAGCGGCACTGACATCGATGCAGCGTGGCAGAATCATCAAACATGGGACTAACTCGTTTTTCCTTCATGGCAGCCACGTGTAGTAAAAAGCGCTAAAGCTCATGCGGTTGGCGACTGGCTGAGTTGTTCTGCGTCGGCGATACTGAGTTCGCCAGTAATAAGTTTGGGCAGAAGGATGTCGCGGAGTTTGCACAGGGTGACATTCTGAGATTCGTTGTCCCAGGTCTTCCGATACAGGTCGGCAACCATTGATCCAAATTCCCTGGTGATTTCGCGCTCTGGAACTAAGCAACGGCAATTACGTGCATCGGACTGGGAAATGAAGGGCTGCGCCGATCCCCTGAGTGGCCAGAATGACGGCGCTGAGACCACGTGATACAGGTAGAAGGACGTATCATCGGAGTCATTGGCCCACAAACGAATTGTATTCTTGATGCAGGACCATTTACCATGTGCCAAAAAGCTCTGACCTGAGTTGGATCCAATCGCGCTCAGCACGATCCCCACTTTATCAAAATCATAATAAGATAAAAATCCGTCTGGGCCTTTCGCGCTGTATGCGGTGTACCCCTCGGCAGTGTAGGATTTTTTGGTTACCTGGGTGTCACCCCATGTAAGGTCGGCGACATCACTCATTTTGTGGATATTCCAGCCCGCGGGAATCCATCCGAATTCCTCGGTTTCTAGGAATGCGTCGGGAAAGGATTTGGCAGCTTCGCGGTCGGCGGTGCCGTTGGCTAGGGCTTGGCGGCGCACTTCGGCGCGCGCAGCGAGCTCGTCAGGGATGGGGTTACCGGCGGCGAGGGCATTGTCGAGTACCGGGGCAAAATCGACAAACCAGCTTTTAAACAGCGCCTGCGCCATGCCTATGAGGGTCGCATTCATTCGCCGATTTAACTCAATCTTGTCATCCAAGCTGCCCAAGATGTGGGCGATTCTGCTTTGCTCGGAGACGGGGGGTAGATCGATTGGGAAACGCCCTAAAATTTTAGCATTCGCGCCTGCTTGCGCAGATCCTGTTTTGGACTGATTGACAAACGCCCACCAGTTTGGCGAGCGCATCGTATACCATACGAACTTTGGCAGGGCTAAAGTCTCGTCGATACTGAATCTGATCAGATAAGACGCAAATACTGCATCATGATCGCCTGCAAAAAAGTAGTTCTCGCCAGTGCTATTCCCTGTACGAGCGACAACGATATCTCCGCCCTTTAATTTATATTTCTGATGGTTTTTACCTGAGATCGGACAGTATGGAACCGAGCTCCAATCAACCACACCGTTTTGGATGTCGGTAATCCGAAGAAAGTGTGGCCCAATTGGATCCGAAGACGCACTTTCTGTATATCCGTAGGAAACACTGCGGGATAATGCTTCAAGCGTGGTTTGGGTCCACTCACTAAGCATATCCCAAATCCTCCAAGTTTTTCCGAATCACCAGATCCAGCTTGCCTGACTCCTGCATCTGCGTGCCAAGGGTCTGGCTCAATTCGCTCATCTTGGTCTCGAATGGAATGCCATCATCTTCCCGGGCCGCCGCTCCCACATACCGTCCAGGACTGAGCACGTAGTCGTTTTTGCGAATATCTTCGAGCGTGGCAGATTTGCAGTAGCCGGCCTTGTCCTCGTAGGTGCTGACTTGGCTCTTTCCGCGCCAAGCGTGGTAGGTTCGGGCGATAGCGGCGACGTCGTCGGCATCAAGTTCCTTGTGCGTACGGTCGATCATAGAGCCGATTTTGCAAGCATCGATAAACAGGGTTTCGCCTTGGCGGTTGCGATACTCGCGCTCGTTGTCGGCCTGCTTGTTTTTGGTCAAAAACCAGAGACAGACGGGGATCTGTGTGGTGTAAAAGAGTTGGCCGGGCAGGGCGATCATGCAGTCGACGAGGTCGTTTTTGACCATCTTGCGGCGGATCTCGCCTTCGTCCTTGTTGTTGGTCGACATCGAGACGTTGGCGAGGACGAAGCCAGCGACGCCGTTATCTGCGAGTTTGCTCACCATGTGTAGAATCCATGCGTAATTGGCATTGCCGCTGGGCGGAGTCTCGTAGCCGTTCCAGCGTTGGTCGCGGACGAGTTGGTCCGGGGCGCGCCAGTCCTTCAGGTTAAAGGGGGGATTAGCCATAATGTAGTCGGCCTTGAGATCCGGGTGTTGATCATTGAAGAAAGTATCGGCAGGGAGTTCGCCGAGGTTACCGGAGAGGCCGCGTACGGCGAGGTTCATCTTGGCCAGCTTGTAAGAGGTGGCGGTAAACTCCTGTCCATAGACGGAGATGTCCTGGGTGTTGCCGTGATGGCTTTCGACAAACTTGAGCGACTGCACGAACATACCGCCGGAGCCACAGCAGGGGTCGTAGATTTTGCCGCGGTAGGGCTCGATCATTTCAGCGATCAGATTGACCACGCACTTCGGGGTGTAGTACTCGCCCCCCAGCTTACTCTCGGAGGCGGCGAATTTACTGAGGAAGTATTCATAGACCCGGCCAACGGTGTCCTGCGCTTGGTCCTTGATAGTGTCGATGTTGTTGATCGCTTCGATCAGAGCGGCGAGCTTGCTGCCATCCAGCCCGAGGCGGGAGAAGTAGTTGTCCGGCAAGGCGCCCTTGAGCGAGGCATTGCTCTTCTCCACCGCGGTGAGGGCGGAGTCGATCTTGATCGCGATGTCGCCCTGCTTGGCCTGCTGCTGGATGTAGGACCAGCGGGAGGTCTCCGGCAGGTAGAAGACATTCTGCATGGTGTAGAACTCCACCATGTCGAGGTAGTCGTCCTTGCCCTCCGCGACTAGCTCAGCCCGCCGCTGCTCGAACTTGTCCGAAACGAACTTGAGGAAGATCAGCGAGAGCACCACGTGCTTGTACTCCGATGACTCGACGCTGCCCCGTAGTTTGGTGGCGGTATCCCAGAGGGATTCCTCGAAGGATTTGGCT
>JABJQI010000029.1 GCA_018663485.1 Opitutia bacterium | reverse complement strand
TCGGTCAAGACCACGACGGCATCATGATTCTTGATCAGAACATTGCACTCGGCACTCCAGTCAACGACCTTTACACCGATGGCGACACAGTTCTCAACCTAGAGATCACTCCTAACCGGGTCGATGTGCTCAGCCACATTGGCGTCGCTCGCGAGCTCTCTGCGCGCTTCGGCCTCGCAGTGAAATATCCAAAGATCAAAGCAGGCATCGAAAGCGATAGCGATAGCGCTGGCGAATCGCTTATTTCTGGCGTTGAAGTCAAAGCCACTAAGGTCTGCCCGCACTATACCGCGACTTGCATCAAAGGCGTCAAGGTCGGCCCCAGCCCAAAGTGGCTCAAGGATGCCATCGAGGCCACCGGTCAACGCTCGATCAACAACGTCGTCGATGTCACCAACTACGTGCTTCACGAAACCTGCCAACCGCTACACGCATTTGACGCAGCCAAAATCAAGGGCGGCAAACTCGTCGTCCGCATGGCCACCCAAGGAGAGAAGCTTACCACACTGGACGAGAAGGAACGCACATTATCTGCCAACATGGCAGTCATCGCCGATGCTGAGCGCGCGCTCGTCGTCGCAGGTGTCATGGGTTCGCTCGACGCTGAAGTCGAAGAGGCCACCACCGACATCGTCCTCGAAGCGGCTTATTTCAATCCAACTTCCGTCCGTGCGACTGCCCGCAAGTTGTCGCTCTCTACCGACAGCTCGTATCGCTTCGAACGTGGCGTCGACCCGCAAGGCGTCGAATATGCCGCCCTCCGTGCGATTGACCTGATTCTCGAAGTCGCAGGTGGCACCGTCGATGGTCCAATGATCGTCCAAGGCCAATTCGTTGAGACAGTCAGCGAAATCCAAATCAAACCCGACAATATCCGCAAGTTCATCGGCTTCGATGTGGGCGACGAAGAAATTCAGCAAGCGCTCGAATCACTCGATCTCAGCGTCGCCGTGCATAGCGACAGTGATGGTTCCGCTCGTTGGGAAGTATCCATCCCATCCTTCCGTGGTGACCTGCAACGCGATGTCGATCTGATCGAAGAGTTCGTTCGCATCTACGGCACCGATAAGATCCCCGAGTCGCCTGTCGTCGCTCGTGGCATCAGCAGCGAGGATCACCGCATCTACACCGTCAACGCCGCAGTCGCGGATTACTTGACCGGTCAAAACTTCAACGAAGCGTATCTCTATTCGCTGCGTGATCCTGAAGAGACGACGTTCTTCTTTGGTGAAGAAGGTTTCAAAGTTCTTGCTTTGGACAACCCATTGCAGAGTGACCAGAGCCATATGCGCCCATCACTCATCCCAGGTCTTTTGGATGTGCTGAAGCTCAACAGTGCTCGTGGCACCGGCGCGACTCGCTTCTTCGAGCGTGGTCATGTCTATCGCGAAGTGAAGGGCGAGATGGTTGAGCTCATTTCGGTCGGCTTCGTCATCCTTGCTGATCAAGTCAGCCGTGAATGGCGTCAACGCGAAGTCGCAGACTTCTACACCGCACGCACGATCGCAGGTAACATCCTCGATCTAGCAGGCACCGCTTCCAGCAAGCTCAACTATAACCCAATTGATGACTGCAAACTCTGGCAGGGCGGACAATCCGCATACGCGGGCGATTTCGCCAAGATGGGCTTCGAAGCAACCGTTGGTCTATTGAACATAGCAACACTCAAAGATCGCTGGGATCTCGACCACGCCGTTATTGCCGGTTCGGTTCTCATGACCCCGAAGTTCTTCGAGCGCAAAGCCAAGCGCGGTCGCCACAGCGGTGTCAGCAATCAGCCCGCGTCATCGAAGGATCTCGCGCTGATTGTGGATCAAGTCGTCCTCGCTGGACAGGTGCAAAACGACGTCGCCAAATTCGCGAAAAAGGCCACTCAAGGCTTTAACTGTGAAAGCGTCCGCGTGTTCGACGTTTACGAAGGCGAAGGCCTCCCCGAAGGTAAGAAGAGCCTCGCAGTAAGCATGAGCTTCCGCGCCACCGATCGCACCCTGAAGGATAAGGAAGTCAACACAGCCTTCGAATGTATCCAAAAAATAATTACAGAGCAGACTGACTACCAAATTCGCAAATAGTCTTTGCCTGGCAGCAGAGTAGCACCACGAGATCGACTGTTTGGCGCTATTTGATTCTCGCCGTGCTAAACATGCTGTATGGACGCGATTCGAAGAGCAGCAGCAGCCAAGTTATTTATTTCAGTGCTCGATCAGCTGGGTTAACCTGTAAATTTACTGGAAGTGCTAGACGACCTGATGATGAAGTTTAAATCGAAAGCTTCCATAGTACTCTGTTATGCCTTTGGCTGCTACAGCAAATGTCCATTCCGCTGGCTGTATCTTTTTGGCGGTATTGCTGCCGCTGTGAAAAAGAGCTGATTGTTTCATCTGTACTTGCATTTGCACTGGTATCACTCGATCTACCAAAGGATCATCAGCTAAACTAGAAAAAATATGATACGTAACGCATTTAAAATGAAATTAAAGCCTGGCTGTGTGGCCGAGTATCAAAAGCGCCACGATGAGATCTGGCCCGAGCTATTACAGGCGCACTCCGATGCGGGCATCTCGGATTACTCGATTTACTTCGATGAGGAGAGTTTGCTGCTGTTTGCCTTTCAGAAGCTAGAGTCTGGGCACACTGCGGATGATTTAAAGAGTTTGCCCATTGTGCAGAAGTGGTGGGATTATATGGCGGATCTAATGAATGTGCAACCAAGCAAGATGCCAATCATGTCTCCTTTAGTCGAAGTGTTTCATATGGATTAATTTTTGCCACGAGGGGGTGTTCCAAGAAGGCAAAGGAAATTGAATGAACGGGGGAACATCAACCAGCTTGCGGCGCGCGACCGTTTCGTCATCTTGCGTATCGATCAAAAACTGTCCCGATCAGGCAACACACAAGGAGTGCGGACGTGCCACCGAATCCAGATCACGGATATCAAACGTAAACGATATAGCTTTACCATTAGAGACACAAAAAAGGACCAGAGATTGCCGACTGGCGACGTGCCATTGGATTTCGCTTTGAAGGATTTGAGTAGCCGTCAGAGCCAAAGAACGTGTTTGATGATTAGTTGCAATCCGAGCTCTGCGCCACCTCGACAAGCAATACATCGACTACTAACTCATGCACAAATATAAGCCAATGTCAGGCTGAATTTGGCATTTGTCGACACGGCAATCCGCAATTTCATATGTGAGTTCACAATACAACGTGTAAGCTAGTCGATTTTGTTTAACTGCCAATTATGTGGCGTGGGTTGGTTGATCAGCCACATCTCTCGCATCCAGTTAAGTTCTTGCTGTTTGTACTCGGCCTCTTGTGGGACCGCTTCAAGGAAAGTTTCGACCTGCTGCTTTAAGAAGCCATACCAAGATTTACCGTTTGATTGCTGCAGCTGTGCGAAGAGCGCGTCGCTAAGTGCAGAGACGTCAGACTCATCGACTGGGTGATTTAATTTACGAACCATGCTGTGGCGCACTAGGGCGATTGTGCGCAGTTGGCTGGTCGCTTTGAGTTGCTTGTCTTGCAACGCTTTGACTTTGAGGGATTGCTGGTATTGCGGAGTGGCACTGTTGGCACTGAGGTCGATGCCTACTTTTAGTTCTGCCGACGAGTATCGACCGACCATTATATTATCGATGCTTAATGCGTAGTCGCCGTGTGCTAGATTATCGACCGCGAGCACTTGGCGATTTAAGTCATGCTGAAAAGGCACCCAGTCTAGGGCTTTTACTTGTGCCATGTTTAATGGGAAGGGCAGGGCATTCTCGGTCGCAGTGAAGCGCACTGATGTTGGGCTGACTGTGAGGTTGCCGTTGAGCTCGCAATTAATGAGCTGTAGGACTTTGCCGTCACTCGCAGCGTCGATTTGAATCGCGGACACATATTGCGGCATATTTTGTGATTTAAGAAAATGATAGGTCATCACAAGATGTCCGGGCTCGCCTGGATGGACACGGTCTTCGCCCACTATAGTCGCACTGGGGTCAATTGCTTGTAAGCTGTGGTTGATGACTCCCATCGGTGTATGGAAGTCGATGACCTCAGCTTGGTATTTGGAGGCGAGTGAATCGATGTAATGTGAAAATTGGCCGAGTTGATCATTTTTGCCGTTAAGGTTTTCCTTGTCGAGTTCCGCGGTCTGATCGTAGATCGATGGTTTTATGAAAATGATGCGGCAGTCGATCGCATTTAAGGACGCGGCCAGTTGATCCATTGCCTTGGTATAGCTGTCATACGAATTCGCCTGCCCACTGATTTTAGCGTGCAGCGGACGTGCAGCTTCAAAAACGTATCCCGCTGCGTCGTTCATGCCGAGCATGATAGTCGCCGCAGTCGGGCGGTGAGGGGCGATGTCGTTATCAAAGCGCAGGTTAGTGCCAGGCGCGGTGTCACCCGAGATGCCACAATTGTAGGCAGTAAATGGTTGGCCGGGGAAACGTGTCGCGTAAAAAAGGTAAACGTCGGCGTGGTAACGGCCGCCATGCGTGATCGAGTCGCCGATGAACGCGACGCGATCATACTTTTTAAATGCAGGAACAACGTCTGCCGATGCGCAGGTGAGGCTTGCTAGGCAGACATAGGAGAGTATTCGGCAAATTGGGATTATACAGGTCATTGTTGACAAGGGTTTACACGTGTATTGTTATGGCGTCAAGTGGTCAATGTTTTGTCATTTGCCTGACCATCCTGACCCATATACTACGTATTTGAGATTCCTTATCTTATGAAAATCTGCTCTTTTATTTACTTAACGTGTTTGTTGTCTGCCTTGGTTTACGCCGCGCCAGATCAGCCGAATATTGTCTTTATTATGGCCGATGACTTTGGGCCGGGTGACATTAGCCGACAGCACCAAGAACGCACGGGGCAAGCCGCATTGGCCGCGACGCCGACACTGGATGCATTGGCGAACGAAGGTCTATGGTTTAGCGACGCACATTCACCGACATCGCTGTGCTCGCCTTCGCGCTATGCCGTGATGACTGGCAACTACAATTATCGCTCCTACGCACCTTGGGGCGTTTGGGGTACCTTCCGCCCGAGCGCAGTTGCGGCAGATGATGCCACCCTTGGGAGTGTCGCGCAAGCTGCCGGCTACAACACCGGTTTTATTGGCAAATGGCATTTGGGCGGAGACTTCTATCACAAAGGCAGCAGCGAGGTGTTTCGCGGCAATGACCGAGGTGGGCAGCCGTTAGATGTGGACATGTCAAAATGGATTGCCGCTAGCCCGAAAGACTTGGGATTTAATTATGATTACACGCTACCGACGGGAGTACAGGGGCCGATCTACCTCGCCCTCGAGAACAATGTTTGGGCGCCTTTTAATGATCAGTCAGAGTTGATACATTACGATAAAACCACTGCGAAAAACCTTAGCTTCATTTCTGACAAGGGGCCAGGGCCTGGTGATTCGGAATGGGATACTGCTCAGATCAATAAGATTTTAGCTGATAAGGCGACCGGCTTCATCGAGCGCAGTGCGGCGGCAAAACGGCCATTTTTCATGTGTTATTGGTCGCCAGCGGTGCACTTGCCGCACATCCCGCCAGCTGAGCTGAGTGGCGAAAAGATGCGCGATACCACTCCCTCGCATCATACCGACATGAACCGCGTATTCGATTGGGAAGTCGAACAAATCGTCAAGGCATTGAAAGCAGCTGATGTGTACCAAGATACGATCATTATTCTAAGCTCTGATAATGGTGGCTTGTGGGATCCTGTCGCAGAAAAGGCGGGCCATTTGTCGAACGGTGGTGTGCGCGGCACGAAGAACCATCCTTGGGAAGGTGGACACCTGGTGCCACTGATCGTGACGTGGCCAGACGTGATCGAGCCCAACACGCGCAGTGACGCACTAATCAACGGCACGGACATCATCGCGACCGTGGCAGAAATTGTCGGCACTCGCTTGCTGGACTCGCAGGCAAAAGATTCCTACAGCTTCTTGCCGCTACTCAAGGGGGACCGCAATTTTCAAGCGCGAGATGAAGTCATGCTTCAGGCCGGGGCGCAATGTGAGTTGATGTTTCGTCAGGGTGATTGGAAACTGGTGATGCAGTCTGACTGGCAGCTTAGTAAAATGGAGCCGATCGCGCTGTTTAATTTGGCGGATAATCCGCTGGAGAAAGAAGCTGAGAATTTGATTCACAATCCGGAGTATGCGCCCAAACTAAAAGCATTGCATGCACGGTACCTCAATGTGCGCAATAATCCAGATCGTACGGTAGCGCTTCCGTAGCTGGGAGCGGATTGAATATCGTGAGCCAAAAAATGTTGGGCTGTTTCATAGTCTTTAAATATAAAAGAATGATGAAATTAACACACATTCGTAGAGTCCAATTCAGTGCCGCCAGCTTAATATTTGGGTTCTTCGACATTTCCAGTGGATGCTTGCGGATTCAGACCTTTAATTTACCAGCCACAAAATAGAGCATGGTGATTAAGTTATCTGTATTCCTAAAGCCTCTAGCTTTTCGTTTTACAGCTGAAAAGACGGAATTGAGTCCTTCTAAGTATGCGGTAGTCAGACCACCTGAACTCCAATGTGCGAGGATTCCGTCCCAATGGTTTTGTATCGTTTCGACAGTCTTCCTCATCGGCTTCATTATCCAATAGGGTGCCTCATCGCATACTCTGTTTACCCAGTTACACCAACTTTTTAGGCGTCGCTCGGCCCAGCTTTGATATGGGATTGTGTTGTAGATTTTCTGTAGCGCCAATCGCATCTGGTAAGCCTTTGAGGTCCATAAATAATCGTGGTCAATACCATCGAATCGAACCTGCTCACTTTCTGAAAGATTCTCGGGATTCTTGCGCCATAACCATAGCGTCTTTTTGAGTTGAACTTTTGCTTCACCAGTCCCGTAGGAACTCTCGGCCTTGCGCACTTGATCGACACGTTCTCCTACGAGTTTCATGACGTGGAACTTATCAAAGACGATCCGGGCATTACGGCAATTGTTGCGAACTCCACTTTGATATGCAGGGCTCATGTCTATCGCAGCATAAGTGATGGCGTGCGGGTGTCCGTTTAGCTCCTGGAGCTCATCGGAGAATGTCTCCCATGTCGACTTGTCCTTTCCTTTCGTTGCGAAAATGACTCGTTTTTTCTGCATATCGGCGAACACAGTCAGGTATTTATGCCCTTTACGATAGCTCAATTCATCGGACCCCACTTGCGTGACACCAGAGAGATCTAATTCCTTATGCGCCTCCTGAACATACGCCTTGAGCACCCGCCAAAGTCGCTTGTCGTTTTCGTTTAGAATACGGCTAGCGCTCTTCACTGGCATCTCTTTCATTAGCGTCAGAGCAAAGGCCTCAAACTCCTCGCTGAGACCCTTGCATTTACCTTCCCAAGGTGCCTTCGCACGCCAAACCTTTTCGCAGTGCTGGCACTTGAATCGAGGCAAGGCGCATTCGATTAGACACTCGCAGTTGAACACATTGAGGTGACGCCAAAATCGAGGCTCTACATGATCATAAAGCTTCACCTTTCGACGCTTATCTTCACGGCATCGTTGATTCTTCAATAACTCAGGCGTTTCCCGAATCCGAATGAAAATGGTATTTTTCTCCTCAACATACTGAGTGTCGTAGGCTTCCCATTGGTCGCCTAAATTTAGAAGCTTCGTGAATAATTTCGATGAAATCTCGGGCATCATTCCTTCATCGAGTTCTCAGTTCTTTTTGCAACGACCCACTGGAAATGTCGAAGAACCTCATTGTGATCGAACACATCGAAGGCCGCTGCAGCCAAGGGCATAATAATACCCAACGACGCCACAGTTGATAAAATATCGACGTAACGAGCCAGTATCGGTTATTTTCCAGCAAGCCCGAGCACTAATAAGCCGTATTCACTCACCCCTCTATGAAACAGTACTTACTCCCAAAGACATTCTGGTGGCATAACCTCACACAATTTGGAGGTGCGATGAATGACAACGTGTTTAAACTGATCATGGTGTATGCGCTGATCGCGTGGAATGCCGCCGCGATTGAAAGCGGCGAGACGAATTCCGCGACGATTTTAGCACTTGTTGGCCTCGTGTTTGCGCTGCCATTCCTACTGATCGTGCCGATCGCAGGTAACTTTGCCGATAAGTTCAGTAAGCGGTCGTTGATCGTAAGGCTCAAAGTGGTGGAGTTCATCGTCATGGCATTCGGCATCACCGCGCTCTACTTGGAAAGCAGCACGATGCTCTATGTCACCATGTTTCTAATGTCCTCGCAGAGCGCCTTCTTTGGCCCCTGTAAGCTAGGCATCATACCTGAGATGGTCGATGCCGAGCGGCTCTCTAAAGCCAATGGCTCGATTCAACTCTTTACCTTTCTGGCAATTATCAGTGGCACGGTGCTCGCTCCTGAACTGAGCCTCTTGACTCATGAAAACTTCAGCCTCGCGGCCAGCGTGTGCTTGATCATCGCGGGCCTAGGGCTTGCGGCCTCACTCCAGATTGAACCAACGCCCGCGCATCCGGATCGTCACCTCAGTCTCAACGGTTTTGGATCGGTGTTTAAGACGTTCCTTGAAATTCGCAAAGACGGCTTTCTGACACTCGCGGTGCTGGCACTCGCGGTCTTCTCACTGGCTGCGGCATTCATCCAACTCAATGTGCTCGATTTCGGTGCGCAACATCTCGAACTCTCTCCCGAACAAGCCACGCGCCTCTTCCTCCTTACCGCTATCGGCATTGGCGTGGGCTCGACCACCGCAGGTTGGCTCAGTGGTCGTGGGATCGAGTTCGGCATCGTGCCGGTGGGTGCACTGCTGATGAGCCTGAGCCTCGGAGTATTAGGCACGCTCGCAGAGGGCAACATCTGGCTCTCGGCGATCAGCATGGCCGCACTCGGATTTGCAGCAGGACTTTTCATTGTGCCACTCCAAGCATTCATTCAATACCGCAGCCCCAAAGACCGAGTTGGTGCGATCCAGGCAGCCAACGCCTTCATGAGTTGGCTCGGCATTCTAACCGCTAGCGGGCTGATCTACGTCAACTCATCCGTTTTTTGGGGTACCGCACAGAATGGCTTCTTTATGCTCGCATGCGGCATTCTGGCGCTCGCACTCTTCAGCCTCTGGGTGCTGCCCGACTTCTTTGTTAAATTCGTGCTGATGCTGGTGACCCGGTTCTGCTACCGATTCCGCGTGCGGGGCCTCGACAACCTACCCGCCTACGAACCGGCACTCTTAGTTTGCAACCATGTCAGTCTGATGGATGCCGTGCTGATTGTGACCAGCCAGCAACGCCGCGTCCGCATGCTGATGTCGCGCGAATATTACGACAAGTCTGGTTGGATAACGAAGCGTATCGTTGAGCTCGCAAAGGTCATCTTGATTCACGGCCACGACAACCCGAAGAAGTTGCTCAAATCGCTCAAGACCGCCCGCACCGCACTCGATGACGGCTACCTCGTCTGCATCTTCGCCGAAGGCGCACTGAGCCGAACTGGCATGCTGCGCCCCTTCAAGCAAGGCTTCGAACGAATCGTCAAAGGCACCGACTATCCGATCATTCCGGTCTACATCGGTGGCGCCTGGGGCAGTGTTGCCAGCTTCCAGCAAGGCATGCCGAAGATCCGCCTCAGCAAAGACTTTCGCTATCCGGTGAGCGTGCATTTCGGCACACCGCTGCCCTCAACTTCGACCACCTTCGAAGTTCAGCAAGCGGTCAGCGAGCTATCGGTTGATTCCTTCGAGCTGGTTAAAGAAGGACGCAAGAGCCTCGGCCATGAGTTTATTGATTCCGCCCGCCGCAACTGGGGCAAACTGGCAACCGTGGACAGCTCCGGTCGCGAGTTCAAATTCGGCGAGCTTCTCATCGCCAGCTTAATCCTGCGCGAGCGTATCCGTACACACACTACAAAAGAGGAGCATCGCATCGGCATCTTACTGCCGACAGGGTCAGGATCAGCCATGGCTAATTTAGCGATCACCCTAGATCGACGTATCAGCGTCAACCTCAACTACACCGCCCCTGCGCAAAGCGTAGGCTCCGCGCAGGAACAGTGCGAAATCAGCACCGTACTCACCTCACGCAAGTTCCTTGAGGTCCTGCCCGAGCTACCACTCGCCGAAAATGTGCTCTACTTAGAAGACCTGCTAAAAGATATCAGCAGGGCAGAAAAATTCCGTACCTTTCTTAAAGCCCGCCTGCGCCCGGCACGAATGCTACTCGGCGGCACACGCATTCAACCAGACGATGTGGCGACGATTCTGTTTTCCAGTGGTTCCACCGCTGAGCCCAAGGGTGTGATGCTTAGCCATCATAACTTGCTGTCCAACATCGAATCGTTCCGCTCGGTCGTCAGCCCAAAGCGTAACGATGTGATGCTAGCCACCCTGCCGTTCTTTCATTCATTCGGCTACACCGTGACCTTCTGGTTTCCGCTAATATCGGGCATCACCACCGCCTGCCACACGAATCCACTCGAAGGCGAAATGATCGGCAAACTCGCGGAGAAGTATAAAGCCTCGATCCTGCTCACCACACCGAGTTTCCTGCTGGCCTACACTCGCAAGATCAAGCCCGGGCAATTCGCGAATTTACACTATGTATTTACCGGTGCCGAAAAGCTGCAGCCACGTATCGCAGCCATGTTTGAGAAACGCTTCGGGGTGCAACCGCTCGAAGGCTACGGCGCGACGGAGCTTTCACCCGTGTGTGCGCTGAGCTTACCAAATGTCGAAATCGATAATCTCGAAGAGACAGGTAACCGCGAAGACCGCCTAGGACGTGCCCTACCAGGTATGGCGATGAAGATCGTGCATCCGGAAACCGGCGACACCCTTGCTCCTGGCGAAGCTGGCCTGATTTATATCAAAGGCCCAAACGTCATGGTCGGCTACTTGAAGAAACCAGAACTCACCGAATCCGTATTGCACGATGGCTGGTATGATACCGGCGATATTGGACTGATGGATACCGACGGCTTCTTTGCGATTACCGGACGCCTCTCCCGTTTTAGTAAACTAGGCGGTGAAATGATCTCGCACGGTGCAGTCGAAAAAGTCCTGCAAGAAGCACTTGAAATCGGGCCGGATGCGCTCGCAGTCGTGGCGATCGCCGATCAGCGCAAAGGCGAGAAGCTCTGCGTGCTGCACACTTCAACAGATCTAACTGAAGACAGTATCCGCGAAATGCTCAAAGCACTCGACATCCCGAACCTCTGGAAACCAAACCCCAAGGACTGGCAACTGGTCGATGCACTGCCTCTACTCGGCACCGGCAAGCTCGACTATCGAACGATGAAAGAGCATGCGGCAGCGTAATTAGCAGATCCTCACTGCCCATGCTGCTGAGGTGGCGGGATTGCTGTGCCTAGTCCAGCTTGCTGCGAAAATTCTTAAACTCGCGATGAATTGCAGCCCAAAGGTGGATTCGTCATCACCGCATTAAAGACGGTCGCTAAGCCCCCGTACAAGCAATCCGCTTCGCCATCATTGATCTGCAGCTCCAATTCCTCCGCCATGCTAGGCAGCACTGCAGATTTTAGCGAGGTCTCGATAACCACCTGGACAGGCTGCATCAAACCACCCAGGCGACCACCAAGCACAACCAAAGAGGGATTAAAAGTCTGCACCAACTGGGCCAAACCAGCTCCCAACTGCGCACCAACCTCCTCCAAAACTTGCAACACTCGGGGATCTTGCGCCGCTACCAACGCTTGTATTGAGACTAGCCAATCTACTGCACTCTCGCCCGACTCCGACAAGGCAACATCAGCCGCCACCAACTTTCGGCGCACGGCTGCCGCACCGACTTCCGACACCCAGCAACCACGCTGACCACAACTGCAAAGAGCGCCCCCTTCAACAAAAGCCGTATGCCCGACTTGCCCAGCAAATCCCTGCTTACCGCGCAGCAACATACCATCCACAAATACGCCCGCAGCAAGCCCCTCCCCCAAGCTCAAATAGATCAAATTGCGACGCCCCGCCATCGCACCGAAATGATGTACGCCCAACGCACCTGCATGCGCCTCATTTTCAACAAATACCGGCACCTTAAACCGAACCTCCCACTCCGCCTTCAGCGCCACATCACGCCAACCAGAAGTCGGACCATAAGCCAATTCACCGGCATCTCGCCGCACTAAGCCAGCCCAAGCCACACAAACTCCGAAACACTTCAAGTCCACGCGAGACGCTTGCTCCATAGCAGACTCAACCAAGCTTGCGGCTGATGCCAACACTTTATCAGGCGCCGAATCAGCCTCAACGGAAACACCCTGGCTCCACAATTCCTGCAACCCAAAATTCGCCAGCACAATCGAGATCCGATCCAAATCGATTTCAACCGCGATCATACAGCCCGCTTTTGGATTCAGGTTCAGCAGCAAACCCGGACGCCCCGCTCCACCCACCGTAAACTCAGTCTCCGAAACCAAGCCCGGCTCAATCAACGCTGCGACAATATTAGAGACCGTCGCGCGAGTCAGCCCCAGCGCAGTCGCAATATTCGCACGCGACAGCGCTCCATTGACCCTCAACTGATTCAACACACTGACCGCATTTAAACGACGAATATCACCCCGGTCATATTTTTGCTGATTGGACATATTTCTAAACAAGACAGCTTTTTTAGATTGCTAAAGCATCAAATGGCATTTTGTTTGTTTATTAATTAAACATACCAGCCAGACTTCAGCGCGAACGGAACACAGTCAACAATTAGCACACAAAGAACCATGCCCCACAGAAAACCTCATACCTCTCGCCGCAACTTCCTCAAATCCTCCGCCGCCTTCGGCGCATTGACGATTCTGCCGTCCTACATCGCACTCGGCAATAAGTCCTCCACCGGACTCGGCCCCAACGAAAAGGTCAACCTCGCCGTTATCGGCATTGGCAATCAGGGCAATGGCGATCGCAAGTCATTACTTGCCTCGGGCCACTGCAACGTCGTGGCCTTGTGCGACATCGACCTTGAAGGGCGCCACACACTCGCCGCCCGTTACGCTCACCAAATCACACCTCTCCCACCACTCGAGCCCAGCGCCGAAGGCGAGACACCACAACCACAGCCAAAAACGTACGCACAGGCACGGGCGTTTAGCGACTTCCGCGTGATGTTCGATCAAATGGCCGACGAGATCGACGCCGTGCTGATTGCAACACCCGACCACTCACACTTTGCTGCCACCATGCTGGCACTGTCACTCGGCAAACACGTCTATGTCGAGAAGCCACTCGCCCACACTTTCGGCCAAACTGAGCGACTCATGCGCATGGCAGCCAAGAATCCAAGCCTCGTCACCCAAATGGGCAACCAAGGCCACTCCGGCGCCAACTATTTCCAGTTCAAAGCATGGCGCGAAGCCGGTATCATCAAAGACATCACTCGCATCACCGCCCACATGAACAGCCCGCGCCGCTGGCATGGCTGGGGCAACAGCACCACCGCCTACCCGAGCGAACCACTCCCCGCTGGCGTCAACTGGGAGCAATGGATGGATACGGTGGCACAACCACACCCTTACAGCAAAAAACTTCACCCACAGGAATGGCGCAGTTGGTATGACTACGGCAGCGGCTGCTTCGGCGACTGGGGCCCACACATTTTGGATACCGCCCATCGGTTCTTAGAACTCGGACTGCCCACAACAGTCACCGCCGTTCATCGAGACGGAGTCAACCACAGCGACTTGATCTATCCCGACTCCTCCACGATCCGCTTCGACTTCCCCGAGCGCGGCCCCGACCTACCCGCCTGCGAAGTCACTTGGTATGACGGCGTCAACAACAAGCCACAGCTTGAAACCGAATTCAGCGAGCCAGTGACGAATAAAGAAACCGGCGAAGTCACACACGGCCCCACCACACTCAATCGGCCTGGCAAAGTGCTCTACGGCAAGGAACTCACCTTTCAAGGCGGCCACCACGGGCAGCCGCTTAAAATCGTTCCGCGTGAAAAATACAAGGCGATGCGCGACGAATTGCCAAAGTTCTCGCAAAAGAATTCCAATCACTACGCCAACTTCCTACTCGCCTGTAAGGGCGAAGAAACAGCGCGCTCGCCCTTTAGCGTCAGCGGTCCACTCACACAGGTGTTCAACCTCGGCGTGCTATCGCAACGCTTCGGCGGCGAACTAGAGTTCGACAGCAACAGCAAGCAGATCACTAATAATAAAGCCGCTAATACACTGCTCGATCCCGCACCACGCAAGGGCTGGGAAGAGTTCTATCGCCTATAGATTATATAACAGGTAACACAGAATATAATATGAAAGACAGAAAATCCTGGATTAGCATACTGACGGCATGCCTGCTGGCAGGAAGCACATCATTCGCGGGCGAATGGACTGAGCTCTTTAACGGTAAAGACCTCGCAGACTGGGAGAATCCTTACGACTGGGGGAAGGCTGAAGTCGTGGATGGAGAAATCCACCTCACCACGGAAAAATCCAAGTGGTTCCTTTCAACCGTAAAGGAATATTCTGATTTCATCTTCGAAGTGGAAGTGAAGATGCCAGAAGGCAAATGTAATTCAGGCTTTCTATTCCGCAGCCACAAATCAAAGAACAAGATGTTCGGTTATCAGGCGGAAGTTGACCCATCCGGCAGAAACTGGTCTGGCGGCCTCTACGATGAGGGACGCCGCGCTTGGTTTATCTCTCCTAACCGCGATCACGCAGCATCCGCAGAGGCAAAGGAACAGTCCATCGCTGCATTTAACAAACGCGCCGGCAATTGCTTCAAGCGTCATGGTTGGAACAAATACCGCATCGAATGCCGCGGTGATCATATCAAGATCTCCGTCAATGGCGTCACGACTACAGACATCCATGACCAGGAAGATGCCAAGGGATACATCGCACTTCAGCACCATGGCGAAAAAGGCCAGATCTACCGCTTTCGTAATATGAGAATCATGGAGCTCACCGCCGATGACACGGCCGTCCGCTCCAGCTCAACCGAATGGACCTCTCTGTTTGCCTCCGACGACTTCTCGAATTGGACGAACTTAAACGGCGATGCCGTCACCAAAGGATGGAGCATTGAAAATGGGATCGTCCACCGACCCAGTAGAGGTGGCGACATCATCACCAAACAGCATTATGAAAACTTTGAACTCCATTTCGATTGGAAGATTTCCGAAGCAGGCAATAGCGGCGTAAAGTATCGAACCAAAGGCGCGCTTGGACTCGAATACCAAATCTTGGACGACGCAAAGCACCAGGACGGTAAGAATCCAACACACCGCGCAGGTTCTCTTTACGAACTCGCAGCCGCCCCCGACAGCAAACCAATCCACGCCGTCGGCGAATGGAACCAATCGCGTATCCTCGCCAACGGCAACACCATCCAGCATTGGCTCAATGGTGAAAAGATCGTCGACATCGAAGTCGGCAGCGACGACTGGAACCAACGCTTCCAAAAGAGCAAATATTCCGCGAATAAAGACTTCGCCAACTCTGCAGGCCCCATCTTGTTACAAGATCACAACGACGAAGTCTGGTTCAAGAACGTCCAAATTCGCGAACTGTAATTTCTCAATGAGAATAAAAAAATCAGTCTCGCTCATTGCAATTTATTGCCTACTCACTGGCGCCTTCGAATTGCATGCCCAAGTCCACATGGCCAATGGCATCAAAATAGGTGAAGTCGACTCCGACTCGGCAATCATCTGGACACGACTCACAGCGCACCCCAATCGGAATACTGAGGGTAAACTTTTCTCCTACGAAAAAGACGCTAAAAAACAACCCCAACACTCTGACCTTTCCAGCATGCAAGGAAGCGTCATGGGAGCCAGTGGAGACGTCCGTGTCACTTACTGGCCAACCAGCGACGCCCAAGCAATGCAGTCAACAGAGTGGGAAACTGTGACTTCAGAAAACGATTACACACACCAATTTAAATTAGCCAATCTCAGCCCAAACACCACCTACGATGTTTCCGTCGAAGGCACAGATGGCAGCGAACCGTGCCAACTCAAAGGAAAGTTCCGCACAGCTCCAGCCCGAGACCAAGCTGAGACTATCCGCTTCGTAGTCACCACCTGCGGTGACTACCACCGCCGCGACGATCCCGAGAACGGACATAAGATCTACCCCGTAATGCAGCAATTAGAGCCCGACTTCTTCGTGCACGCTGGCGACATCGAGTATTACGATAGGCCAGCTCCCTTTTCGACTAACCTCGAGCTCGCACGCTTCAAATGGAACCGCATCTTCGCAATGCCGTTCATCCGTAATTTCCACAACAATGTCAGCAGCTACTTCATCAAAGACGACCACGACACCCTCAAGGACGATGCATGCCCTGGACAAAACTACTTCGACTTAACATGGGAACAAGGCCTCGCCACCTTTCGCGAGCAAGTGCCGATGGGCGAAAAGACCTACCGCACCATTCGCTGGGGTAAGGATCTACAAATTTGGCTCGTCGAAGGCCGCGACTTCCGCAGCCCGAACAATATGCCAGACGGCCCGGACAAAAGCATCTGGGGAGCTGAACAAAAGCAGTGGTTTTTCGACACCGTGCAGGCATCGGATGCGACCTTTAAGGTCCTACTCAGCCCGACACCTGTCGTTGGCCCTGACCGCTTAAAAGGCAAGAATGACAATCACTCCAATGCCGCCTTCGCCAGCGAAGGAAACGAGATCCGCGCGTTCATCGCAGCTCTGTCAAACATGTATGTGGTCTGCGGCGACCGCCATTGGCAATACGCCTCCATCGATACGAAGACTGGACTGCGCGAATTCTCCTGCGGCCCCGCCTCTGACAAACATGCCCAAGGCTATAGTGAAGAGTTCTACGGAGAGATGCATCGCTTCCTCCGCGTCAAAGGCGGTTTCCTAAGCGTCGATGTCGATAGCAAAATCGGTCAAATCACCTTCAAGCACCACCGCGTCAACGGCTCCGTTCGCTACGAGGAATCCTTCAAGAACTAGCCTCTGC
>JABJQI010000147.1 GCA_018663485.1 Opitutia bacterium | reverse complement strand
GTTGCTTCGCCATCGTGACCGCCGACATGATACTTGCCGATGTGCGCGGTGGCATAACCGTTCTCTTTCAATGCTTCGGCAATGGTGACCGCCTCGGCTGCCACATCTTCACTCTGTTGCGGGCCTTTGAACTTGGCCTGCCCTTTGGTGATACCGGGGGCTTTGTTACGGTTCAAGTTCCCGACGACATAAACATCGTTATTCACCCGCGCCGGATACTGTCCGGAGAGAATGGCAGCGCGACTGGGCGCGCAGTTGGGCTGCATGTAGGCTTGGTTAAAACTCAGGCCTCGGCTAGCAAGTGCCTCAAGATGCGGGGTCTGAAACACACCGGAATGGGTATCCATCGTCCCCTGCCCCGCAGAGATCTGGTTCCAGCCCAGATCGTCGATCATGTAAACCACGATATTGGGCTGAGCGCGTGCGTCCGCGTTGTCGGACGCGATCACATCCGTCCCCGCTAAAAGGGCTCCGATTACTAGCGCTGAAAAGCACTGAAAATGGGTCATCAACACGTTTTTCATCATTCGATTTCTAATTAAGTTCAGACAAATTCCATTTTTCTGCCGCTCGATCTTTACTTTATAATAAATTGGTTAGTGTGTGCCGAAACCATAATTCGCGCAATATACGTAAACGCGTAAAAGTGGGTCAGTCGGCGTTTCGGCAGTGATTCTGATCCTATTGATGTGTGACTGGCAGCGGAGCGTCCTTTGCAAAGAATTGGCATTCCACCCATGGCCGCACCTTCGAGCTAACGGATTGAACCGAGACGTCGTTCATGCCAGGTGTGGCCACAAATTCTTTTTTCTGGACCGGAAGCTCTTTGAGTTTATTCCAATTTCGATCATACACGCCCGCAGATCGACCGCCTTTATACCAAATGTATTGTTCCGTTTCGATCCGCCCTGTGAGTTTCAAAACCCCCGATCCGACATGAATTTCTGGGTTCACCAACTCGGTTTCAAGTTCGTTGAGCAGGCGCAGGTTTGACACTTTAATATCAACAGTTGTCACTTTTGGGATACGGCTGAACCCCATGCTGACGCTGCTCACAAAGCCGTATTGCATGCCAGAGGTGGGGAGCTTCCAGCCCCAACGCGAATCGCTCCAAGCCACTTCGCCATTTGGAATTATAATCTCCCGTTTGCCTTTAAAATCGATGGGGACAATGTAATCGCGGTTGCCTTGGGCATGAATCCGGATCACAAGAAGCGCCCCGCTATTGTCGCCCTCTACCGTGAGACCGATGCCACGCGCGCCCCGCATATGCCCGGTTGCGCGCCAGCTCGCAAAGCTTTCATAGTGCTTATCCTGCGCACGTTGATTGTTATAGCGGATCCGAAGCCCATCACCGTCATCCGAGAACTGATGATCCCCTACGTCTTTGATTTGGTTGGCTTTGGGCTGGAGCGGTTGGAATTCCTGCCTAACCAGTGGAACGATTTCTGGGGTTCCCCAAGGGCCTTTACCAAACTCGGCCAGCTCGACGGAATCTTTCCATCCCAAGTCGTACAGGTCGGGCCGTAGCCATGCGTCATTCGCCATGCGGTGACTTACCCACGAGGAGTCACTCACCACATTAATGTGTTCGCCCCCGCATTCAATCTTCAGCGAGGCCGTAAAGCATCCGTCCCCTTCAAGATTAGTGGCCTCTACCGCAATGATGTTTACGCCGCTTTTTAGGTATTTCGTGACATCGGCGACATACACTTTACCGCCATCGCGTTGAGTCGCCACTTTGCGTTCATTAATATAAAGCGTGGCCTCATCATCAACCTGGAAGAAAAGGAAGCCCGAGTCGGGGTCCTCTGAAAGGCTGAATTTCTTGCGTAACCAGCATTTGCCCGGCGCCGCTTTTCCATCTCGAACGCCCCGCACCCCCCAGATGTGCTGCGCTCCTTCCAGCGCGTGACGCTCTTTTTTAATGCCGACTCCAGTGCGGTAGTCATCGATGATCTTGGTACGTTCCCTGTCGTTCGTTTGCCCCGTTAATCCTGCGCTTGAACCCCCTTCGCCAAAGCCTGGTAGCACGCGGATGATGAACTCCGGCTCACAAGCGCTGAAGGGGTTGTTCAGGCTCATTCTTTCTCCAGTTAGTAAATATTGGCGCGGTGCGACTATGCCGTATTCAATTCCGACGCCCCACGGGCTATCCGTCGGCCTGCGCATCAGTTGCATCGGCGTGATCTGGTAGCCTGAAGAAGTGCTGGCGATGTCATAAACTTCGTGTGTTGCGCCGTAATTGTGTTGACGGATCGGGCGATTCCCCAGTCGTTTACGCTGCTCCTCGCTTAGCAATGGTGTTACGATTTTCCAGTCTCTCAGGTTTTGTATAAAGGTGTCCGTTAGCCCGTGTCCTGCCAAAATTTCACGCGTGATGCCAAACATCGCTTCAGGTTTTCCGATCCCAAAGTTTCGCGCGCCATTCGCCGCGGCACCACTTAAGGAACGGCTGTTATCGTACGGGCCTGTGGCCACGCGGCTGGGCTTATCCAGAATCATGCTGATGCCCCCACCCTTGCGACTCTTGAGGACATTTTTTGATTTTTTAAATTTATACTCCAGTTGCGACGGCATCGGTTGTGCGCCCGAGTTGTTGCTGGTCACCATATGGTCGAGGTGTTGATAGACATATTGCGCGAATTTGGAGTAGCCCCACGGCTGCTCAGAGCAGTGAATTTCGCCCGCATCCTGCTCGCAATGGGTGACGCCGTTTCGGTTACAAAACTCGGCATATCGCCGCGCCACTTCCTCCATCATATCGGTATTGGCTCCGGCTGTATAGACCTTGTTGTATGGGCGGATTAGCCCGACGACGGCTTCGCCTTGTCCATGGTCTGTGGCCTTGGCTTTATTGCGCCACACCTTTTCGAAAACCCAGATCGGCTTATCAGTGTCTGTGAATTCACCGACCCCCATGAATTCATCACCGATCCGAATGCTTTTATAATTGTTCCAAGAATCCACGTGTTCCGGTCCCGTTACAGCGCGAGTTAGGTTCATGGGCAATTCAGCGCCTTCCGGTGGCTGAAAGTAGATGGTCGTATCGGTGGCTGAAATCGGTTGGGCTAGCGTGCCGGTTATCCATTTCGCGAATCGTCGATCGGGTTTTGGCTCGCTATAATCGGGGTCATGGTTGGCAATGGAACCACTTACAGTGTGGATCGCGATTCCGATGTCCTTCTTTTTGAGGTAGTCGGAAAAGCGTTGAAAATCCTCTTCACCTTTCGGAAAAACCTTTGGGTTAACCGTGAGGAACCCTCTTTTCGATGGCCAATATTCTCCGCGCCACGTGTCGGTGTGCAGATAGATCTCTTTGATGTCCATATTTTCAGCGATATCCGCGAGATAAAACAGGTCATCCATCGAGGAGGCACTGAGTAGCATGCGGCTACGGTCTTTATTTTGCTCCTGCCATTCCGCCATCCAGCGCTTAACCGCTGCTACGTCCCACTCACCTTCGACCTTCGAATGCGGCAGTTTCTCATTCGCCCATATCCGGCAAAGGGCTTCATCGTATTCCTCATCGGTATCCGATGCGATGAAGGCGAATCCGCCTTTGGGAAGATCTTTGCCCCGCCCCCAAGCCCAGTTCCAATTGGCTTTAATGGCGCCCCACTGCCTTTGGCAATTCGTCATATAATCGAGCGGAAAAGCCTCAACACCCGACTCAAAAAAACCGTGAAACCGATACCACGTGAGGTCGTCTGGATTAAAGCCGACCACTTCATTTATGCGGAACCCGATATAGTGATCATCCTGAGCAACATCGAAGCGAATCCCGTACGAACCATTTTGAGCGGT
>JABJQI010000102.1 GCA_018663485.1 Opitutia bacterium | reverse complement strand
GAGGTCGTCCCTCCCGCGCTTTAGTCGATCTGACCGAGCAGCTTTAGAATGTTGAGCGAGTGATCGCCGATACCCTCGATATTGTTGAGAATGTCGATATAGAGCATCTCAGACTTGATATTGGCCTGGTCGCTCATACGTCGTACAGCCTCCTTGCGCAGTTTCTTACGAGAGGCATCGATGGTGTCCTCGAGTTGCTGGGCAACTTCGATATCCGCCATCGTGACTTTCTTGGTGAGACTTTGAATGTAGAAGCTCATGAATTGGTCCACTGGCCCGCAGAAATTGCGGATCGCTTCTTGAGTGCCTTCGGGGAGGACGCGCTGCTTGTTGTATTTCAACTGGGCGAGTCTCACGAGGTTGTAGGCACAGTCGCAAATTTCTTCGAGTTCAGAGATAACGCGTAGCATCACGGTCACTTCATTCAGGCGCTCGCGGCTGAGCTCAGAAGAGGTGCAGTAGATCAAATATTGGGTGATGTCGAAGGCGAGCCGATCGCTGCGCTCTTCCATTGCCTTGAGTTCTTTGACACGTACGGAGAGGTCCTTGTCGGGGTTTTCGTAAACTTCGTTGAAGCCGCGGAACATCACTTGAGTGAGTTCGGCCATGCCCTTAATCTCACGCTCTGCTTCGGCGAGGTTGATCTCTCCCGTTTGTGGTAAATTGGGCGCTTGATAAGTCATGTGTTCGCCTTCCTCGGGAGAACCCTCTTTTTTGCGAACCATCTTGGTGGCGATTTGTGCGAGCTGCTTAACGAATGGGACCTGTATGCAAATATTGGTCAGGTTGAACATCGAGTGGAACAGCGCAAGGTGGTAGAGTGTATAGGTGGGATCGTTGGCATCGCCTGGTGTAATCTTGTCGATAAAACCTGCAAAGAAGCCGAATAATGGAATCATCCAGAGCACGCCGACCATGTTAAACAGGAAGTGGGCACGGGCCGCGCGTTTGGCTTCGACACCGGCTGTCATCGCAGCGAGGTTGGCGGTAATCGTGGTGCCGACGTTTTCGCCGAGGACGATGGCAGCCGCGTGTTCATAGCCGATCCAGCCCTTGGCGGCGAGTGTCAGTGTGATCGCACCCGCGACCGAAGACGACTGTACGACAACGGTCAGGATGATGCCAAATATAAAGAAAATGGGAACCGCACCCATGCCGAAATCACTCCAATCCTGCAAAAAGGAAAATATCTCGGGATTGGATTTAACGTCCGGAACGGCTTTTTTCAGTAAACTCAAGCCGAGGAAAAGGAGCCCGAAGCCGATCAGGGCCTCACCTGAATCACGCACCTTAGGGCGCTTGAAGAAGATCATTGCCACACCGATGCCGACACAAGGCAGGGCAATTTTGGCGAGGCTGAATTTGAAGCCTAAGAAGGCGACGATCCAGAACGTGGTGGTGGTGCCAAGGTTGGCGCCCATGATCATGCCAATCGATTCGGTGAGTGTCAGCAGCCGTGCGTTGACGAAGCTGACGATCATGACGGTCGTGGCACTGGAGGATTGCACCAACGTCGTCATCAGTGTGCCGCTGACAATGCCAGAAAAGCGATTGCGCGTCATATTGCGAATGAGCGCGCGCAGGCCTTCGCCAGAGACCTTCTGCAGGCCCTCGCTCATTACTTTCATTCCGTAGAGGAAGAGCCCGAGGGCGCCGAAAATCGCAAAAAATGTAGTCATCTGATTGTCTCTGGTTTGATTAACGAGAAAGCTCAGAGAAAAGCCGCTGCACACCGAACCGCAATGTTAAAAAAGGGTACGATTGTTACGACTGTGTGACTTTTGCGTGGTTTAGACTAAGATTGGGTCGAGGGTCGGCGCGTGCGTATCGACTGGGTGTTCGGCGGAGTTGATCAGCGGATAGCGATACTCCTGACCTTGGAAATTGTGCATAATGATCTCTGCATCAGTCACTTCCTTAACGTATTCCGGGTTGATCGGTATCTTGCCGCCGCCGCCTGGGGCATCGATGACGAATTGTGGAATTGCATAGCCAGTGGTATGACCACGCAGGGCGCGAATGATCTCAATCCCCTTGCGGGCGTCGGCTCGGAGGTGAGCACTGCCCGTTATCAAGTCGCATTGATACAGATAGTAGGGGCGCACACGCATCATTAATAGGCGGTGAATCAGCGACTTCATAATCTCCGCCTCGTCGTTAACATGTTTGAGCAGCACCGACTGGTTGCCAATCGGCACGCCCGCGAAGGACAGCCGTTCGCAGGCATCGCGTAGTTCGTGACTGCATTCGTTTGGGTGGTTGACGTGAATGCTGAGCCAGATCGGGCCGTGTTTTTTGAAGATTTCGCATAGCGCGGGTGTGATACGTTGCGGCAAAAACACCGGAATCCGTGAACCAATACGGATGAATTCGAGGTGTGGGATCTTGCGCAGCTCGCCGAGTAGGTAGTCGAGTTTGTTGTCGGACAAGAGCAATGGATCGCCGCCGCTGAGTAGTACATCGCGAATTTCGGGATGGGTTCGGATATATTCGAGGCCACTCTCGAACTCTGGGTGGAAATTGTAATCCTGCGCATTGGAGACCAGCCGGCTGCGGGTGCAATAGCGGCAATACGCCGCGCAGCGGTCGGTCACTAGAAACAGGACGCGGTCTGGATAGCGATGCACGATGCCATCGACCGGCTTGGTGTTTTCTTCGCCGACGGGGTCGAGCAGCTCTTCGGGTGCGGTCTGCATCTCGCCAGCATGTGGCACGACCTGTCGTCGCACTGGATCGTTCCGATCGTTCGGGTCAATCAGGTTGAAAAAGTAGGGTGTGATCGCCAGTGCCAGCTTGTCCTTGGCAAACAGACAGCCTGCCCGCTCGTCGGGTGTCAGTTCGAGGTATTGTTCCAGCTGTTCCAGCGAAGTGATGCGGTTTTTGAGCTGCCACTTCCAGTCCTGCCAGAGGTCGGGCGATACGTCAGGCCAGTGGCCTTGGCCGCTATGCCAATTTGAGAGAGAGTCGTCTGGATACATGGAGAGAAAGTGGAAAGTAGGAAAGTGGGAAAGGTGGGAAAGGTTGAGAAATGCGAGATTAGAATTCTAGCTTGCCGTATAATTCCATTTATGTATTAATATACTTAAATAAGTCAATGCCTACTCCAGCAACAGATCTCGACCTCGATTCGCTTGCCAAGCAGCTGTGGGCGCTTGGTGACCCGGTGCGGCTGCAGATCCTGAAGATTTTGCCATCCGAGCCAACCTGTGAAAATATCTGCAATGTATCCAAGATCGCAGAGCGGATCGGGTTGTCGCAGCCAGCGACTTCCCACCATTTGCGAATTCTTCGTCAGGCGGGGCTGATCACAAATGAGAAAAAGTGCCGCGATATGATTTATTGGGTGCAACTCGACGCTGCGGATCAGGCAATGGCGAGCTTGCGCGAGGTATTGAGCTGAACGGTTTAAAGTAGACGCGGCTTCCAGCCGCTTTCATTACATGGATGTAAAGCGGCAGGATGGCGCTCCTACTAATTGGATATTCAATGTGGGTTCAAATGGCACAGTGGCCTCCGGGGGCTCTGTGCGACAAATAAATCACACGTCATCTGCAAGGGTGCAATTATTTCTACGAGGTAAGTCGTTTACCACGCCACGAACGGAAGCATCGAGCTCTTAAGTATTTTTTTCCAAACCCTAGAAGTTCTACTCCGCAGAAAAAATTGCATCCCATCTGCAATTGCCCTTTGCTTTTGATTTGCATGGCGCGAAATTCTCTTTTTGCTCCTCCGCTAACATGGCTAAAACGACTCGAACAGGAATTATTGCATTTGAAGACGGAACGATTTTCCGTGGCCGCGCTTTTGGGGCTGTGGCAACGAATGTAGGGGAAGCTTG
>JABJQI010000030.1 GCA_018663485.1 Opitutia bacterium | reverse complement strand
CGGATGGCTTAGTGGCAGTGGTTCGACCGTGGTTTGTGTGACCGACGAGGCGAATGCGCTTCGAGTCGGTGCGGCCATGCAGCAGGTCTACAAAGGCAATGGCGTGAGTAGTCGTGTGTATCGTCTTGCCGCAGATAATAAGGGACTGACAGTTTCGTAAGGCAGCGGACAGTCTGCCGTTACTGTTAAGTCTCAGTCGCCCCATTGCGGTGAAGTAAAATACATCTTTTCGGCCCAGCTTTCGATCAAGTGCTGTGTGGTCGGACTGTTGTCATTGAACTGTTCTATTAATTTAAAAAGCGGACTGTGCTTGTAGATCTGTCGTATTTTCCGTGGTCGTTTACTCGACTTTGAAAGAATTGAGGTTCCAAGGGGTCTCGCTGCATTCTTCGGCAATTTCATTGAAGGCTTCAATTTCGGCTGCCGAGAATAATAGGCCGCCGGCTTGATCGACGCGTGCGGCCCAGCGAGCTTCGAGTTGCCCTGGGAGGAGGCAACTTTCGTTGCCGTGGCCAAGGATGTCTTCGATCACTGCCTTGACGTTGCTGGATTGATTGCGGCCTTTGGCAAAGGCACCGCCGTTAATGGCATCCGGGTGGATCACTTGAAAGTAGAAAGCAGGTGTGCGCTTTTCGCCTTCTGGTATTTTCCGACTGCGTAAAGTTGGCAGACTGCCGCCGATGAAGCCGCCGACGAGTTCATTGATGAGACTAAGGCCATACCCTTTGTGTGCGCCGAAGGGCATGAGTGCGCTAACTTCAGTGGGGTCGGTGGTCATATTGCCATTCTTATCAACGGCAGCATGCGGAGGGAGTGGCGTGCCCTCTCTTTGGAACTGCTGAACACGGCCCATTGCGATGACGGAGGTGGCCCAGTCGATCACGATCGGGAACCCGACTGCATCGGTAGTGGGGAAGGCCCAGCTGTGCGGGTTGGTGCCTAGGGTGGGGAACCTACCGAGAAATGGCACCACTTCTGCGAGTGCTGCGGTGCAGTTTGTGTAAGCAATATAGCCACGTTTAGCCGCTTCCATGGCATAGCCGCCGCCCCAGAGGTAGTGAAAGGCGTTGTCGACGGAGACTTGGGCGATGCCGTATTTGTCAGCAAGGGCAATGCATTCGTCGATGGCCTCGTAGGCAGTCGCCTGTCCGAGCTTCTTGTTGGCGTTCCAGACCTGACTCGCAGGGAAACGCGAATCCAGTTTTTCGATTTCGGCGGCAGGTTTACAGCCGCCTGCTGCACTACCGAATAGATGATCGAGATGCAGTGCCTTGATTGCGTTGTGCGTGCGAATGCCGTGCTGTGAGGCGAGCGTGGAGAAGCGTGCGGCTTGCGCCGCTTCGTCGGCTGTGTATCCGCGATGCTGATACGCCTGCTTGACGAGTGTATTGTGCTGCTCTGTGGGGACGATGTAGAATTTTTCAGACATAAAGAAAAGTGTCGGTGAAAGTGAGGGGTGAGTTAAATGAGTGCGGAGGGTGGCTCGACATCGTTGACTTGTGCGAGTGCCTTTTCGCCCTTGAGCAGGTTGACCAGATTCTGAGTGGCCATGCCTGCTTGGCGTTGAACACTCTCAAAGGTGCGAGAACCTACGTGTGGTGTGATAATGCAGTTTTTTGCGCCGAGAAGTGGGTGGTCAGATGGGGGTGGCTCTTGGTCGAGTACATCCGCGCCGTAACCGCCAAGCTTGCCGCGTTCGAGTGCTGCTGCGATGTCGGCGGCATGGGTGAGTTCACCACGGCCACAGTTGATTAAAATCGCGTCATCCTGCATGTAGTTGATGGTCGCGGCTGAGATCATACCGCGAGTTTCTTTTGTGAGGTTCGTGTGTAGCGTGACGATATCGCTCTCGTGCAAGAGCTGAGTGACGCCGTCCATACGGGTGATTTTTTGCTCCATAGCAAAGTCTTCAGGCCAATAGCGCCCGTAGCCGACACACTTCATGCCAAAGGCATTGGCGCGGATCGCGACTTCGCGGCCAATACGGCCAAGTCCAATAATGCCAATGGTCTTACCCATGATTTCGTGGCCCGTCATACGCTTCCAACCGCCCGCGGCAGTTGTGTTGGCTTGCTCCATCAGGTTTTTGCTGAGTGCCAAGATCAGCATGAAGACATGCTCCGAAACCGTGGTGTGATTCACGCCGGGACAAAAGCTGACGGGAATCTTATTCTCAGTCGCATAGGCAACGTCGATCTTGTCGACGCCGATACCATACTTGGCAATGATTTTTAGCTTTGGTAGCGATTTGTCGATCACGGCTTGTGTGATCTCGTCGTCGCCACAAAGAAACGCATCGAAGTCGCCAGCCAGCTCCAGCATGCGTGCTTCGCTCAGTGGACCGCGCTCGCGAACGATTTCGGCGCCTGTGCTGTCGAGCAGTTCGTGATGGTCACCGGGGCAGTCTTGATAAGAAGTGGTGGTGAGTAGGATTTTCATAATGTGTTAGACTCCAGGGAAGTTAAAGTAGCGTTGCGCATTGCTAAAGCAGATATCAGCAACGAGTTGGTCGAGTAGTTCGGTGTCGTCTGGAATTAAGCCTGCTTCGACATCGTTGCCAATAATCCCACAGAGTAATCGACGGAAATATTCGTGTCGCGGAAAGCTGAGAAAGCTACGTGAGTCAGTCAACATACCGACGAACTTCGAGAGCAGCCCGACACTGGAGAGCACTTCGATCTGTGTGCGCATGCCATCGAGCGTGTCGGCGTGCCACCAACCTGACCCAAGTTGCATTTTACCCGCGACGCGGCCGTCTTGATAGCTGCCCATGAGTGTGGCCAGCGAATAGAAGTAGGCAGGATTGATGTGGTAGAAGATCGTTTTTGGCAGCGCGTCGTCGATGGCTAGACTATCGAGAAAGCCTGCGAATTTACGGATAACTGGCTCGTCGAGCATGGCGTCGTAGCCAGTGTCGGGGCCGAGGCGCTTGAACATTTGCGTGTTCGCGTTGCGGATCGGCCCGATGTGTAGCTGCATAGTCCAGTCACGAGCTGCGTTCCAGCGAGCAACGTGCTGCATGATGTAGGTCATCCATTGTTCGCCTTCGGTCGCTGTCAGCGTTCGCTCCGCACGAAGCTGCTTAAAAATGGCCTCAGCCTGATCGTCGCGGCAAGGTGAGAACGGGCAACTTTCGAGTCCGTGATCAGATAAGCGGCAACCGTTTTCATGGAAGAAATCATGGCGCGCTTTCAAGGTGGAGAGAAAGTCGGCAGCCGAATTGAGCGTGGTGCTTGCACTCGCGGCGAGTTGATCTGTCCAACTGTTCCAAGCTTTAACATCCGTGGTAATCATGCCTTTATCGGGACGGAACGTCGGGAACATTTTGGTGATGTGTCCGCTGGTATTGAAGGCGATGTGGTGCTGCAGACCGTCGATCGGATCGTCCGTTGTGCCGACCACCCGGATGTCGAAATCTTTGCAGATGTTCTGAGTGGTGAAGGAGGCCTCCGCGATCCGAGTATTGGCGAGTTCCCAGATGGCGTCTGCTGTTTTAGGATTTAGGATGAGGTCTGTCTTGAAGTAGCTTTTTAATTCTAGATGCGTCCAATGGTGCAGCGGGTTGCGTACAGTTTGCGGCACAGTGCGGGCCCATGCATCGAACTTCTCTTTCGGACTCGAATCTTTACCAGTGATCAGCTCTTCCGGCTCTCCAGCGGCACGCATCGCACGCCACTTGTAGTGGTCGCCGCCTAGCCACATGTCCGAGAGATTGGAGAAGCCCACGTTATCGGCCAGTGCTGCTGGATCTAAATGGCAGTGATAATCCATGATCGGCTGCTTGGCCGCGATCTCATGAAACAAGCGCTGGGAGGTCTTGTTGTTAAGTAGGAAGTTTTCGTTGAGATAGGACATGGGGAATAAGTTGTTTGGTTTTCGGTTGAGGGAAATCAAACTGATCACTGAAGAACAGATAACTAGATAACTGATTTAGATAGTCATCGATGCATAGCCGCCATCGACGACGATTTCGGATCCGTTCATGAAGCTGCCTGCATCGGACGCGAGTAGTAGCGTCGCTCCGATCAGCTCGCTGGCTTCGCCAAAACGATTCGCAGGCGTGTGCCCCATAATCGATGCGATACGCTCGGGGTTGAGCACTTTTTTGTTTTGCTCAGCAGGAAAGAAGCCTGGCACGATGGTGTTGACGCGGACTTTTTGCTCAGCCCATTCGCGGGCGAGGTTCTTAGAGAGATTATGCACCGCAGCTTTCGTCGCCGAATACGTGAAAACACGAGAGAGCGGAATGATGCCGCTCATTGAGCCGATGTTGATGATGCTGCCACCTTCGCCACCCTCGACCAGATATTTGCCGAAGATCTGCGAGGCAAAGAGTACCGCCTTAAGGTTGGTGTTAAGGATACTGTCGAACTCGTCCTCTTCGATGTCGAAGATTGGCGTGGGTGAGTTCACCCCTGCGCCGTTCACCAGAATGTCGACCTTCCCTGACTTCGCTAGGACGTTGCCCAGCAATTCCTGAATGGACGCTTTGGAATTGACGTCGACTTTTTCGAAGTAGGCGCTGCCACCTGCGGACTCGATCTTGGCCAGACGTGCCGCGGCCTTTTCTTCGCTACGCCCGACCAGCACGGTTTCAGCACCTGCGGCGGCGAGGCCCTCGGCCATGGCTCCACAGAGTTCGCCTGTGCCACCGATGACGACGGCGACTTTGCCTTCGAGTGAAAAGAGGGATGAGAGGTATTCAGCAGGAATCATAGCCTGTAGTTTATCAACTTGCGTTGGGGGTGTGAATGGATTCAATCACTGTAAATTTGCATTATTTCCTTATTCATGCGAGCTATTGAAGCAGACTTACCCTTTGACGGGATTCACTTGGTGGATCGGCCGTGGTTTCCGTATCTGTGCACCGAGGTGGAGCACTGGGAGTGGCAGACACAGGGAGACGCGCATTATAACTTCTGGTGCTGCTTGGGAGGTGAGGGTTATTTAAGCACCGAGGAGCAGACGTTTCGCTTGAAGCCAGGCATGTTTTTCATTTTTTCACCAAATCAGCAGATTTCAGCAGCGCATACTTCTGGGGCACGAGTGACGCGTTTCTCGGCGCACTTTATACCGCTCAGTGGTGCGGCGATGTTGGACGACGTGGATAGCTTTCCAGTCATGGGCGGCATGGTCGATTCGCTACCTCTGTTTCAACGGCAAATCGATGTGATTATGAGGTTGGCAGTACGGCGCGGGGATGATGTCCGCTTGCAGCGAGTGATGTACCAGTTAATTGCTCGTCTTTGTGCGGGAGTGGTGGATACGCTTGAGCCTTTCATGGATCCTAAGATTTCTGAGGCGATTCGAATTATGCGGACGTGTCCAGAATCGTTTAAATCCATTGATGCGTTGGCTCGGCAGTTGGGGTGGTCCCGTTCGCATTTCGACCGTGAGTTTTCAAAACATGTAGGCAAGCCGCCAAATCAATTTTTGGTGAGTTGTAAAATGATCGAGGCCCGACGTTATTTGGAAAGCAGCGAAATGCGAATCGGTGAAATTGCAGACCGACTGGGTTATCGAGATATTTATTTCTTTAGCCGCCAATTCAAAGGTTTCTATGGTATGTCGCCGGTTGCCTATCGGCAACGTTTGGTTCGAGAATTTTAGTGTGTTTGCGGCTTTTTCCTACGTGCTTTGAGGTCTGCGCTGAGTTGTTTGACCGTCGCTGGTTGGTTTGTGCTCAAGTTGGTGGTCTCGGCATTGGGCAGGCGGTGGTCGTAGAGTTCGGTCGTGCCATCTTTATGTAGGATCAGGCGGTAGTTCTCTGTGCGAATGGTTTGTGCTCTGCCTGTGTAGGCGATGGCGCTGTGCCCGGCGGACTGCGGGTCTTGGATTTGTGGGAGTAGGGAACTGCCTGAGGTGAGCGCTGGTGTGTCCAAGGCAGCAAGGTCGCAGAGTGTCGGGAAAACGTCGACTGTCTCAACGATTGCAGCTGAATGCTGGCCGGGTTGCGGCATTTCGGGTGTATAAACAATCAGCGGCGAATGCAGGGACTCTTCAAACAGCGTGTGTTTTCCCCAGACGGAATGTTCGCCCAAATGCCAACCATGATCACCCCAGACTACAATGATGGTGTTGTCGGCCTGGCCTGTGCTTTCCAGTTGCTCAAGCAGCTTGCCCACCTGTGCGTCGGCATAGCTGACACAGGCCGCGTAGTGACGCCGCACATTATCGGCGAATTCGGGATCTGTGCGTGGATCTCGCTGCCAATTGTTGTATTGCATAAACTCACCGGAGCCGTGCCAGGTGGTTTTATGGCTAGGCTTTTGTGGATGTGGAATCGGCGGGAGTTCGACGTCCTTATAGAGATCGAGATACTTTTTGGGGGCACCGAACGGTAGGTGCGGGCGGATCAGGCCGACTGCTAAGAAGAAAGGTTTGTCAGCTTCGGCTAATTGGCTGAGCTGTTCAAGTGCCTCTGTGGTAATCAGGCCGTCTGGGTAGCTGGAGTCGTCGCCATCGAAGGCTTCGAGCAAATTATGCTCGTTTGATTTCTCGCGTATGTTGCCGTTGGCGAGTCCATGCATGATGCCGCGTGGATGCTGCCATGCGCCGGAGGGCATTAGATGGCGATCCCACGCGCCTGGCATCTCGATTTGTGTGGCATCGTCCCAATTCGCTCCACCGCGTCCACCTGGATGGTGGGATACTTTGCCGACCGATACCGTGGTATAGCCATGTTGGCGAAACCACTCGGGCATGCTTGGGCTGATGCTGTTTGAAGATTTCTTCAGATCTTTCGCACGCTGGAATAGTGCGTTGTTGCCGGCCGATCCGTAACGCCCAGTGAGCAGTGTGTAGCGCGAGGCCCCACAAGTCGGTGCGTTGCTATAGTGCTGGTTAAATGTGCGGCCTTGGGCTGCGGTTTTATCGATGTTTGGCGAATGAATATAGTCGGCTCCAAAGCACTTGAGCTCAGGACGCAGATCATCGATACAAATGAGTAGGACGTTGGGCTGCTGGGCTGTAACCGAGGTGAGGATCCTAAAGCCTAAGTAGAGGATAGGGAGTGCTTTCAGCATCTGAGTTGAGGT
>JABJQI010000031.1 GCA_018663485.1 Opitutia bacterium | reverse complement strand
CGAGTGCTGCGTTCGCATCACTTTCGGCGGGCGTATTTTGGTCTAAAAATACGCTATAGCTTATGATCGTGGCTACCACGACGAGCCCAGGAAAAAGAAGTTGCAAGGGTCTATATTTCATCGGACGGGTTACGTGCTGAGGCAATTAAATTTTCAGAATTAGCTTAACCATTACTTTAAGCTTTAAAATGATTAATTTTGAGTCGTTCAGAGAAAGGTTCAATCGCTTTAAATAAAGACTTTGACAGCGGATACCGGCTGGCGCGCTGCATCAAGAGTGCAGTAGGATCTAGAGCGACGCAGCAGTCGGCGCCCTCACTGCCCAACGCAGTTTTGCAGAGCTGGACCGAGGATTGTCGCGCTGCTCACTGAGGGAAGCGCGGATGACGCTTTCGCTGATCGCACTGTAACGTCCATCTATCAGTCCCGCCTGGAAGGCCTTTTTGACCCGTCGATCCTCGCCACTATGGAAAGTCAGCACAGCAACGCGCCCACCGCCCCTCAGGCAGTCAGGGAGGCCGCGCAGCCAGCCGTCAAGGACTTTGAACTCATCGTTGACCGCAATACGGAGGGCCTGGAAGACACGTCGCTGACTGAGTTTGATCAGATCTTCGCCAAAGGATTTCGGTAGCGCCTGCTCAATCGCGTGAGCGAGTTCAGCAGTGGTCTCAAATATTTGTCCAGCCAAGGCGGTGGCTAAACGTGCCGCGTTGGGCTCATCCGCATTTTCGCGCAACAGAGCCGCGAGATCTGGTTCGTTTAATTGTTCGATCCAGGCGCTGGCTGAGATGCCCTTATTCGGATTCATTCGCATATCGAGCGGTCCTTGATGTTTAAAACTGAACCCGCGAGCTGGATTATCGATCTGCATCGAAGAGACACCTAAGTCGGCAAGTATAGCATCGGCCCCGTCGTGCCAACCGACCTTACCCAGCACTGCGTGCAGGGCGACAAAGTTAGTACGCTCGCAGTGTAGGGATTCTGCCGGAAAGCCAGCTGAGCACAGACGCGCCTGCGTTTTTGGCAATTCGATGGGATCTTGATCGACTGCCAGCAAGCGGCCAGCAGGCTGTACGGCTTTCAACAGTTCTGCGGCGTGACCTCCATAACCAAGCGTGCAGTCGACCGCCCGCTCACCTGGCACCACCGAGAGCGCCTGCATAATCTCGTCCAGCATGATCGGCACGTGCTGCCCTGCGGGCGTTTTACCAGCCGCGAGTACATGGGCGACGGTGTCGGTGTAGCGCTCGGGATTGAGCTCCTTATATTTGTCCTCAAAGCGACGCGGGTTCTTGCCCTTGTAACGCACTCGGCGCTTGTGTGGTTCAGGATTCTGTTCGGATGACATATGCCAAACATGCGGGACGAACTGCGTGCAGCAAGCGCAATGGCGATAGGAGTCGCTGGTCTAATCCGAGGTCATCGGTCACACTTAAAGTTGCAATTAATACCATCGAAGCAGACTGCCCAGAGTAACACGAGGTGGCGCAATACAAGCAAAGCGCGGGCTGCCCTGGCTGAAACCGACTCACTTTAACACTAATTCACTACAGCATGTAAGTTTGATAGCTCGCGGCACGTTTATATAATTATGATTTTACGTGTTATTTTAGGTGATCAACTCAGTCATCAGATTGCCAGCCTGTCGGATATCGATGCGGCCCGGGATGTGGTGTTGCTGTGCGAAGTACGTAACGAAGCGACGCGGGTCCGGCACCACAAAAAAAAGATCGCCTTCATTTTTTCTGCCATGCGGCATTTTGCTGCAGAACTAGAAGCAGCTGGCTACCGCACACGATACATCCCATATGACGCCCCCGACAATGCGGGCAGTTTGTCTGGTGAGCTGGAGCGGGCGATTGAAGCGCTCAGTCCAGAGCAAATCATCGTCACCGAGCCGAGCGAATATGCCGTGCTCAAAGAGGTTGAAAGCTGGAAAACGCACTTCCCTATTCCGCTGGAAATTCGTGACGATAACCGATTTTTATGCACTAAGGATACTTTCGCAACATGGGCCGAGGGTCGCAAACAATTGCGCATGGAATTTTTTTACCGCGAGATGCGCCGCACCTATGGAATCCTAATGGAGGGCGACCAGCCAGTCGGCGGGCAGTGGAACTATGACGCCGAGAACCGCAAGCCCGCGAAGAGTGGGCTGGACATCCCGGCGACCTACCTGAGTGAGCCAGACAGCATCACGCAAGAAGTGCTCGAATTAGTCGATCGCGAGTTTAGTGAGCATTTTGGCGACTTGGAGCCATTTCATTTTGCTGTGACTGCAGCCCAAGCTCAGCAGGCTCTCGAGCAATTCATCCGAGAGCGACTGGGCCATTTTGGTGACTACCAAGATGCGATGCTGCAAGGTGAGCCTTGGATGTATCACTCGCATCTCAGCTTCTACATCAATTGCGGGCTACTCAGCCCGCTCGAATGTATCCAAAAAGTGGAGCAAGCCTATCGCGACGGACTTGCCCCACTCAATGCCGCCGAGGGCTTCATCCGTCAAATACTGGGTTGGCGCGAATATGTGCGCGGGATCTATTGGCTAAAGATGCCGGATTACGTATCGGAAAATTTTCTAGATGCAGAGCGACCGCTGCCAGAATTTTACTGGAGCGCCGCGACTAAGATGAACTGCCTGCGGCAATGTGTGGTCGAAACCAAAACAAATGCACATGCCCACCACATCCAGCGGTTAATGGTGCTCGGCAATTTTGCGCTGTTGGCTGGGCTCAACCCCAAAGAAGTCAACCAATGGTTCTGGATCGTCTATGCGGATGCGTACGAATGGGTAGAGCTACCCAATGTGAGTGGTATGGTACTATTCGCCGACGGTGGTGTACTCGCATCGAAGCCCTACGCAGCGAGTGGAGCCTACATCAACCGCATGTCAGACTATTGCAAAGGCTGTTCTTACAAAGTTTCAAAAAAGAACGGGCCGGACGCCTGCCCGTTTAATTATCTCTATTGGGATTTCCTAATCCGCCAGCAAGACAAGCTTGGAGCAAACCCACGAATGGGCATGCCCTACCGAACCTTGGGTAAAATGGACGCCACGAAAGTAGACCTAATCCGCGCAGACAGTACCCGGTTTTTAAAGGCACTTGATGCAGGTGAAATCGTATAAGCACTGACTAATCGACGATGGCACACGTAGTTTGGTTCAAGCGCGACTTGAGAATTATCGACCACCAGGCATTCAGCGAAGCGGCTCGCCAGGGCCCGATTGTGCCGCTGTATATTTTGGAGCCCGAGCTCTGGCAACAACCCGACCTCAGTCATCGCCACTATTGCTTTCTCAATGAAAGCCTTGCTGAACTCGATGCACAGCTGATTGAGCACTACGGTATCCCACTGGTCGTTCGCTGTGGCAACGCCAGTGATATTTTGCAGGCGTTGCACGACGAACACGCGATCGAAGCACTTTGGTCGCATCAGGAAACCTGGAACGACTGGACTTACCGTAGAGATCGGAGCGTTCAACGATGGGCACGTCAGCAGAACATCCCATGGTACCAACCACGGCAATTTGCAGTGGTCCGTGGGCGGCACAATCGCGATGGCTGGAGTCGCCAATGGCAAGCGCTGATGAACCAAGTCTGCCTCGACGCACCACAGGCATTACAGTCAGTCGCTACAACTTCAGAATTGATGCCTGCGGCCAGCGACTTAAACCTACACCCGACGCACTTGGAAGCCACCCAGCCAGGTGGCCGCAGCCATGCACTCGCGCTGCTCGAAAGTTTTCTGCACTCGCGCGGCGAATATTACAGCAGTGAAATGTCTTCGCCCGTGACTGCCTTTGACAGTTGTTCGCGACTCTCCGCCCACATCGCCTTCGGCACCCTTTCATTGCGCGAAATTGTTGCTGCCTGCCAACAACGCAGCCTGGCAGTCAAATCACAAGCACGGGGACAAAAAGGAAAATGGCCTGCGGCACTTCGATCCTTTAACAGCAGGCTGCACTGGCACTGTCACTTCATCCAAAAAATCGAAGACGCACCCCGCATCGAATTCGAAAACTTCCACACTGCGTACGATTCGCTGCGCGATAAGACGCCCGACAGGGACCGCTTCGAGGCATGGCAAAAAGGGCGCACCGGCTACCCCATGATCGATGCCTGCATGCGGGCGCTGAATGCTACCGGGTGGATTAATTTTCGCATGCGTGCGATGCTGATGAGCTTCGCCAGTTACCACCTCTGGCTTGATTGGAAAGCACCCTCGCTACACCTCGCACGGCTATTCACCGACTACGAACCAGGCATTCACTACAGTCAGTGTCAAATGCAGTCGGGCACCACCGGCATTAATACCATCCGCGCCTATAACCCGATCAAACAGAGTATGGATCATGATCCCGAAGGGCAGTTCATCCGTAAATGGGTCCCAGAACTCGCCGATTATTCGGCTCAAAGCATCCATCAGCCATGGGTACTGCCGCATAAACTAAATGGCTACCCACTACCAATCGTCGATGAAAAGCTTGCGCGCAGACAAGCCATGCAGCGAATTTACGCACTTCGGCGCGGCGACGGTTTTTTTAATGAGGCACAAGCCATCGTCAAGCAACACGGCAGTCGCAAAACAGTACGAAGCCATTCGAAAGCTGCAAAATCTGCCAGCGCTCAAGCAGAACTCGACCTTAACGATTAAGCATCTCGCTCAATACCAGGCCAGTATTGTTGCTGCATCGAAACTGTCCGCGTTCATTGGCTTTTTACTCAGCCGCGATCCAAGCGACCCGCAGAGAAAAAGGCCCAGCTTGTTTATCTGCGAGCATCAGCGCCATGCGGCGGATGTCTTTAGCATTAAAAATATACCCCGAGAGCTGGCGTCCTCGCCAACTTTGCTCTAGTACGCTGAAAGGCACAAACACCTCGATCCACTCACCTGCGGTAGTTTGGAAATCCGCCGCAAAATTAACCGCCCGCCCCTCGCGAAAGGTTGCGTCACTGTGGATACGCAGCTGATAAGTTCGGCCATCACCCAACACTCTAAGTCTGACGCCTTCTGCATCGGAAAGGTCGAAATTACAACGGGCGTACACAGACGAAAAGCCACCATTGTTCTCCAGCGAAAGAGTACCACTGAAGTGCATCCCATCGTCACTGAGCGTCGCATTGCCAGCAGAGCGGCCACCCATAACACCATCATTGCTGCTCAGCCAGGGCTTGTCGGTGTGTTCACCAGTGAATTTAAAAAGTATATTCATCTCTGCTTTCATGTGTGGTTTTGCCAAGAGCGATGCAGCGCACACACAGCTGGCGATCATACTGACGAATAATACCGAGGTCCTTTTCATTCCTGCAGAAATTGCTCAACTGTGTCACATACGCAAGAGTCTGGGTCAAAAAACTAACCATCCAGTGCTGCAAAAAAGCACACGATGAAGCATACATTATTTTTTGTAGGGTAAATCGCGGGTGTACGATACATAGCAGTGCACATTCAGAAAAAAAATCTACAAGTCACGCAGCATCCCAGTGGCAAAGGCCTTCAACTTAGCTACGAACTGGGCACGCTACGCAAAACCCATCTTATCCCGAACAAGCAGCAAAACACAGAAGCAGAACCACACGCCGCGGGCTCCTATCATAACCCGGAGCAACACGCCATCTATATGCAACGTATCGACGCGATGCTAAAAACAAGCCCTTCAGGTTAGCGCCCACGCAATGCCTACAAGGACTCAAACTGATGAGCAGACAACTTCAATTATCGTTTTGGCACCGACCAAACAGTCGATCACTATACCCTACCTCAGTGAAATTACTGTATTTGACTAAAACCAAGAAATCAGCCTCAATGCACGAATGGATACTATTCAACATCTATTACAGCTGATTGCAGGCCTCGGTATTCTTAATGTCTGGATCCTTCGTTACAATCAAAGCACCCCCTACCGCGGCGGAACAGCAGCGGACATGAAGGCCGAATTTGCCAATTATGGCCTGCCGAATTGGAGCGTTTACTTGATCGGCGGCTTGAAAATCACCGCTGCGCTTGCCCTGATTCTAGGTGTATACTTTGAATCGCTGATTGTCCCGTTTGCTAGTCTGCTCGGGCTGCTCATGGTAGGCGCGCTATTAATGCACCTGAAAGTGAAGGATCCGTTCAAAAAATCGATTCCTGCGCTGGTGTTGCTAAGCTTGTGTCTCGGCATCATCGCATTGGCAGGATAGCCTAGCGACTGAGGAATTCCAACGCCAGTCCTGCGTTAATCCACATATAGATGAACGAGGGCAAGCATTGCCCAACAGTATCTCGAATTCGTAAACGCACGCAGAAGCCCAGTAACATTTGGACGCTAAGACCCATCGAAGCAATCAGCCCAATGGAGGGACTGGCTAGCAAGCCAATTAAGAGCCCAGTCGCGCCAAGGAGTTGCAAATATCCAGTGAGCAGTCGAAACGGTGCTAAACCATAACGCTGAAACTCGACAACCATGTGGGCTGAGTAGACACAACTAGTTCCATAGCAGAAGAACGACACAATGGACAATAAACAGAAAAACGTGAACATAAAGTAATGATGAGATAGTAAACGCTATTTACTATTAAATGAAGAAGAATAGTTTAATATCAGCCATGTGTGGCAAGTATCGTGCGATGGCAGCGCACCTTACAGCCCGAATCCATTGAAATGTTCGGCAACTGAGGTTACCCAGCGACTTCAAGCAGAGCAAAGTGGACAGCCGCCGAACTGGATCAATTTACAGCTGGCTTACTCGATGACTCTACTTGGAGAACTCGCCAGTCTGTGGCGAACCAGCGCCTTCGAAACTCGAAAAATAACACCATAAATTAAAGGCGCACAGATTAGCCAACCCGCGATCGCGTGAGCGAAGGTCCACGCAAATTCGACAGTTGTAGTCGCGATCTCACTAAAAAAGCGTGTACTGAATTCAGCAAGACTGAGGCGAAAAGGTTTCGCTTGAAATAGCCATTCACCTAGTCGCAAAAAGGGAAAAATGAGGGCAACTTTAACTGGAGCAATGATCCAGTTACAAACTTGTACCACTGGTTGATTCAATCGAAAATATGCCGCGATAAACGCATTCACAAAGGTCGAAAATCCCATGATTGGAAAAAGTCCGATTGTCAACGATGCTGCAATCGCATGACAACAGGCCTGTTGCCCAAGCCCCTGCCTTAGTTGCGCGACCACGACTAGCTTGAGTTTTTTAAACACATAGTTTAATCGCCTGCCCTGTAAAAAACTTACTAGGATGAGACAAATAGAGGGTTTCCACAGTGGCCGACTGTACAGCAAAGGATCACGACTTAATAATTGATTACAAAGAGCGCGTCAGCGCAGAGCGCATACAGATGCAAGCACTTGAGGGCCAAGTGCGCGCCTAAGCTCACCGCGAAACAGGATGGACAAGGCAGAATAAGGCGTGCAGCTTCGCGCCACTCAGAAATGTGCACAGCATGTCGTTTGTCGGTATAATCAAACAGGGAAGAATAAATGGATTGGGATACATGTAATCATAAGAAACTAAATCAGCGGCTAGCAGAGGCTAAGCGCTGGAATACGGGCGCCCCGCAAACAAATACAAGTAAGCCCAAGAAGGGCAAAAAGGTGCAGCCCACCAAGCGTAAAAAAAAGGGCAACGGCGGCTAAAACATCTGAACTCGGGAATACCTCTACCTTCGCTTGCGCATAGAAGCATTTCATGTTGCGTATTGCATCCCAATTAATGCACAACGATGAATCCAAATAAACCAACTGCTTGCCCATATTCCACCCAAACAAGCCGTAAGGATCTGCCTGCGATAACGGTTGAGAAGCGCTGGTCCGCAGATGAACTCTGCAAACAACTCCAGCCATCGCTGTCGAGCGCTACGGCAATTGATTTGCAAACAGATGCGCAGGGAGCATGGCGCAATTCCGTGCGCTGCAGCGGGCGCGCACGTTGGCGGTCGCTGCGCGTGATCGATGCGAGAACTGCCAATTCTGTCGAGGAGTGCTTCGATGCGCTGTTTGAGCATTTGAAACGTGCGGACGCTAATCGGAGCGCAGAATCATTCATCACAGTCTTCCCAAAATTTGACCCAGCCCAAGCCGAGACTCGCATTTGGAACCACCAACTGATTCGTTATGCGGGCTACCAAACGAATGATGGATCAGTGCTGGGCGATCCGATGAACATACATTTGACACAAATCGCAATTGACCTCGGCTGGCAGCCCCCCCATCAGCGCAGCCGATTCGATATTTTGCCGATTATTTTGCAATTTAGCGGCAAGCTACAGCTACGCCCAATCCCCAAAGAATACCTTGCCGAGGTCACGATTCGTCACCCCGAGCACCCTGCGATAGAATCCTTGGGACTACGCTGGTATGCCGTACCAGTGGTCTCCGACATGCTATTTGCCTCCGAGCAAGCGATCTATCCTGCGGCTCCTTTCAGTGGTCATTACGTGTCGACTGAGATCGCCGCGCGAAATCTTGCAGACCTGAAACGCTATAATCAATTACCCCAAGTCGCCGCGGCGATCGGGCTCGACCCAAGTAAGCACACAAAGTTTTGGATTGATCGCGCACTGGTGGCATTGAATGAAGCTGTGCTCTGGTCATTTGAGCACGCAGGGTATCGAATCGTAGATCACCATACAGTAACATCAGAATTCTCGAATTTTTGCAAAAAAGAAGATCGAAACCAACGCACTGTTCATGGCGATTGGCCTTGGCTCATCCCTCCCATGTCTGGCGCGTCGACCCCAATATTTTTTCGAAGTTTTGAACCGAAAATCGAACTGCCTAATTTCCTTTATCAAGAATTGCCTTGGAACACCCCCAGCGGACAAGCCGCACTAGCGGCAAGCACCTAAGGATTCGAGTCACTGGTAATAAGACTGCCGCAGCGCGAGTGTAGGTGCATGCGCTGAGACCACTGCGATGTGTACCATCAGTCGTTGGCAAGAAAAACAGATGCTAAAGTTGAACCTCAAAGGACTGGTGTTGCAGATATCTCTATGTGATCCATATAAAACTTACCGCGGCATTAGGAGTTCCAGTTGAGCAATCGTATTTTGATCCCCCCCGACTGTACTCGTCTTTTCAATGGGGCGTAATACCCAATGATTAACCGGCGGGAGATAGACCGATGGATTTGAGGCTGGTTAATTCAGGATCCCCATCAACTAAGCTTACTGTGATGCTGTGGCTGCCTGGTGTCTTGAAGCGTAAAATACCGAACGGATAGGTGTGGTAACCGGAAGTTCCCGCTTGTTGGTTTTGCAGGGATTGACCCTCGTCCGTTTCGATCGCCCAGACAGGGCGCCCTTCGCCGCGATACGTTAGATTCAAATGGTAATCACCTGCTTCGGCCACATCGACTTCCCAAGTCACAGTGCCGCCGTCTCGCCACTCGCCGACTTGCGTTACATGTTTCCACTCACCAAATTTCTCCATCCAACCAATACGCTTTTGCGTCGCACCATCGACACGGGCAAAAATAGCCGGCATCTCTGTCGACACGTTTGGATGCACCCCTAAGGTCGCAACTACAACAGGCACGGCTTTGAGTTTTAGCTCTATCACCGAAGCCAAACCTGATGTCTGCGCCGTCGTTAGCGCGCCGCCTTCAATGGCTACCCATGTCCCCTGCTGCGTCCACTGCAGCGGCACCAATTCACCCGAATCAGTGCGCAATGCTGCGCTCTCGATCGGCGTCTGTAGGCCTGAAAGGTAAATACGCTGATCCTGCGGCCACTCAAACACGACCAGATTCAAACGGTCGCCTTGTGTGGTAATATCGCCCCATGGCATCGCCATCCCCCAAGGTGATGAGCCAGCACTATAGACCACTGCTGGGAATTTCTCGAGCCACTGCCCAGCCTCAACTAAATACTTTGCGGCAGGTGCAGGCACTCGCCCCTTACCATCTGGGCCGACATTTAACAGATAGGTGCCACCACGACCGACGGTGCCGATCAAGCGATGCAGGATCGTTTTCGCGTCTTTCCAATTCTGATCATACCATGCATACGACCATGAATCATTGGTGGTGTCGCAGCTTTCCCAAAGACCCTCATGATTCTGTAACGGCACTTCCATATCACCAAGGCTCTCGTAGTCGCCCATCCCATGCCCCACTCGACTGCACAGCATCGCATCCGGTTGCGTCTCACGCACCAGGTCGACCAACTCACTTACAAACTGCTTTGGCATTGAACCCGGCGTATCAAACCACACGAAGCTCAAAGGCCCGTAGTTGGTGCAAATCTCTTTCACTTGCGGATAGCACTTCTCGCGGAAATAGCGCTCGAAAGTCGCCTTGCTGCCATCAGGGTTTCGCTCTGCGCCACCCTTTGCGCCTGGTGACGTCCAATCTTGATTGTGCGAATAATAGAAGCCGAAGCCCAGACCTGCCGCATGACAGGCGTCAGCCAATTCTTTCATCGGGTCGCGCGCAAACGGAGTGGTATCGACAATATTAAACGGATGCGCGGAATCAAACATCGCAAAGCCCTCGTGGTGCTTGGATGTGATCACTATATATTTCATCCCCGCTGCTTTGGCGGTCGCAACGATCGCCTGTGCGTCGAACTCGGAAGGGTTAAAATCCTTGGCGATGCCCTTGTAGTCGGCATCCGAAATTTTCATCTGCCGTTTGATCCACTCGCCGATACCATAGAACGTCTGATCCTGCCACTTTCCGCCTAGGTGTGAGTACAGCCCCCAGTGGATAAACATGCCGTAGTTGCCATCGCGGAACAGTGCCGCACGCTCCGAAGCTTCAACCCCCGAGACGACACTCGAATCGCCCCACATTTTATCCATCGACTCTTCAGCGGCCACTGGCTGGCAACAGAGAACAGCTGTAAGTAATGCGACCAGCGCAGGGTGTTTCTTGAAAATTATATTCATTTGGATTGAGTCGGTACGTGTAAAAATCGGCACTGCTGTTACTACTAGCAACAGTAAGCCAGTCAAATCCATATTAAACAATGAGCGACAGTTTTTAGGTGATGCCCCTCTGGATGTTAAATACTCCTCAATGCAATGCAGGTACTAGCATCTGGCGCACAGCAAGGGGACGCTGATTGCCGTAGTGGCTGAATCGATGGCGTCGAATGACGCTTCATACTTCAGTTCGACTACGTAATAACTGACGCGGCCCACGGCCATACTGCGCGCGAAAGACTTTATAAAATTGAGCATAGCTACCAAAACCAGCCTCCAACATCGCTTCCGTCATATTGATTGAGTGCCCGTCGCCATAGCACTCCCAAAAGCGGCCAAGACGTATATTGTTTTTATACTGGCTGAGTGGAATGCCTACTTGCTGGCGAAACATCCGACTCAAATAGGCTTCACTGATGCTACACTGCTTCGCCAGCTCACTAAGTGACTCGCTATCAGGATTCTCGCTGATCAACGCCAAAGCCTGCCGCACTGAGCCATGTAGTTTAAGACTATCGGCACGTGCTTCGGCGTCTTGCTGATAACGCCACGCCAACAACAATAAATGACGGAGTCCGGCATTCAAGGCATCAGGGTCGTGATGCTGATAGCGAAACGAAGAGTCCACACCAAAGCCCGCTTCACGATTGAGCAGATCCGCATCCATCGAGCCCTCCATAATGGCGGCCATCATCCGCTCCATCAGATCAAATCGGGCAGGCGTGAGGATACTATGCAAAATCCCCACATCGCCGACATCTTGTTTGCCTAAATCAGCATAGGTCGCACTGCGACAGGCGCGCTGAATCATGTCTGGGGTAAAGACGCCGACGTAATATTGCGCATCCGGTGTGCGGTGCATGATCTGGTGCTCCTGCGAAGGAAAAAACCACAGCAACGACCCACGCCCGAAGGTATAACTTCGCCCATCCAGGACGTAAGTAATTTCGCCGTTTACGACCAGATTCAATTCAACCTCGCGGTGGCGATGACTCACAAGGATCGGCGGATTCCGCACAGACTCTGCTAAAAAAAGAAATCCATCATACTCTGAGTCAATTTTGAGAGAAACTAGCATTTAGACAAAATACGATAACTTTATGTCTTTATGCAAGAAGACAGATGGGCTACTTTCCTGTATAAAGGGGGCGATTATAACAACCAGCTACGCTGCTGATTTCAACCGAGCTGCCACCTCCAACCCCACATACCCATGGAACAAGATCCCGACCACGGCGCCACAATCCTCATGCGTCCTCCTGAAATCCTCGACTACAGCTTGACGGGGCATAATGCCGAACGTGCGGTCGAACTCGGCCTCGCCGAAGCGGACTGGTATCAATCCCCACTCCCGCGCGCGACGATGCGCAAGTTCCTCGAACGTAGAGATGGCCCCGCGATTCGTGACACACTGCTGTTGATCGCGATACTCGGCGCCACTGGCTATGCCACCGCCACTCTGTGGGGCAGTTGGTGGGCCGCGATCCCCTATCTGATCTATGCAGTATTTTATGGCACCAGCTCCGACTCGCGCTGGCACGAGTGTAGCCATGGCACCGCCTTTAAAACCGACTGGATGAACAACGTCGTGTATGAAGTCGCCTCCTTCATGGTGATGCGCGAATCCGTGATCTGGCGCTGGAGCCACACCCGCCACCACAGCGACACGGTCATCGTCGGCCGTGATCCGGAAATCCAAATCCCACGCCCGCCGGACATCAAAGGCCTAGCCTTAGCTTTGATTAACTACGGCGGCTATATGACCTATTATCCGAATCTGATCCGCCATGCATGCGGCCATATGTCGGACGCAGAACGCACCTATGTCCCAGACACCGAATTCGGCAAAATTTTCCGCAACGCCCGAATCTGCGTCGCGATTTATACACTAATTCTGGTATCCGCAATTACACTACAGAGCTTGGTGCCGATCTTTCTGTTCATGCTGCCGCAATTCTTCGGCACATGGCTGATGATCGTGCACAACACCACGCAGCATGCCGGCCTCGCGGAAAACGTGCTCGATCACCGCCTGAATTGTCGCACCGTTTACATGAATCCGATCAGCCGATTCATCTACTGGAACATGAACTACCACGTGGAGCACCACATGTTCCCGCTGGTGCCTTACCATAGACTGCCGGAACTGCACAAGGCCGTCAAAGCTGATTGCCCATCGCCCTACCCCTCGATTCTTTCAGCTTGGAAAGAAATTCTGCCGACGATTCTCAAGCAGGTCAAAGACCCGACCCACCACGTCAAACGCCAATTACCTCCAGCACAGCCACGCATTGAAGAAGGTATTCCACACTCACAGGCAAAGCCGAATACGGATGGCTGGATCGAAGTGTGTGCCGCAGCTGACTTGGGCAACGAAGACGTCATTCGCTTCGATCATGTTAAAAAGACCTTCGCGCTTTACCGTGATAACTCTGGCAAACTCTACGCCACCGACGGTATCTGCACGCACGGCAACACCCACCTCGGCGAAGGCCTAGTCAAAGGAAAGATCGTCGAGTGCCCAAAGCACAACGGACGCTTCAACCTCGAAGACGGCTCACCAGCCCGCGCGCCAATTTGCCGCGGACTCGCGACCTACCCAATCGAAGAACGCGACGGTCGCCTATGGCTTAACGTCGAAAAAGCCGGCGGTGTCGGCGCACGCAACGAAAAGACTTACCAGCTGCGTGTCGTCAGTAACACTAGCGTTGCCACCTTCATCAAGGAACTGGTGCTCGAACCAGTCGATGCCAATGAGAAAATTAAGTTTACTGCAGGCGACTATATGCAGCTCGATATTCCAACCTATCAAAAAATCGAGTTTCGCGAGTTCGATATCCCAGAGCCCTACGCCACCGTCTGGGAGCGTCAGCACGTCTTCGACCTACAAGTCAGCAACCTTGAAACCAGCCGTCGTAACAATTACTCACTGGCGAGCAACGCTGTGACCGAGCGGCAGCTCAAATTCAACGTGCGCATCGCCACGCCACCTCCCGGCCAAGACTGCCCTCCGGGCGTCGGCTCCAGTTATGCATTTAATCTGAAAGCCGGCGACGAAGTCACCGCCATTGGTTCCTTTGGCGACTTCCACATCAAACCGACTCAAAAGGAAATGGTCTACATCGGCGGCGGCGCCGGCATGGCTCCGCTACGCGCACACATCGCTCAACTATTTGAAAACGATCACAGCGCACGCAAGGTCAGCTACTGGTATGGCGCCCGCTCGAAGCAGGAAATTTACTACGAAGATTACTTCCAACAACTTGCCGACGCGCACCACAACTTCGACTTCCAACTCGCCCTCTCCGACCCACTGGAGGCCGATAACTGGACGGGCCACACTGGCTTTATCCACGAAGTCGTGCTAATCAACTATCTGGAAGCTCACCCCAATCCGAAAGCCGTCGAATTTTATCTATGCGGCCCACCGATGATGGTTAAAGCCTGCACCACAATGCTCGCCCAACTCGGCGTGTCTGACGGACAAATCGCTTTCGACGAATTTTGAAATAAACGAACGGAACCACTTCATTTAGATCTAAAAAACACGATGCAATACCTACCCTGTGCCAATACTAATACGCCCCACCCTCAGAATAGATAATGAACACCCAAACAACTGGCTCCTCATTCTACCTCATCTCCGCCTGTCTAGTGGCCACCCTAGGCGGTATGCTCTTTGGCTACGACACCGGAGTCATCAATGGCTCCCTTCAATTTGTTGAGGCAAAATTCGCCCTGGATGCCGGAATGAAAGGCTTTGCCGCCTCCAGCGCCCTGCTTGCCTGCATCCCCGGAGCGATCTTAGCCGGCTTATTTGGCGACATGATTGGTCGAAAAAAGACGCTCATGATCTCCGGCCTGCTGTTTTTCATTTCCGCTATCGGGACTGCGCTGCCGAATGACATCAACACGTTTATCATCTTCCGTATCATTGGAGGTATCGGCGTTGGCGCTGCGAGCATGACTAGCCCGATGTATATCGCAGAGATCGCGCCCGCCCGCATACGTGGCCGGCTCGTTTCCCTGAACCAACTCGCCATTGTGGGAGGCATGTTGATTGTCTATTTCGTGAACTACTTCATCGCGGACGTTGATAACCCCGCATGGAATATCTCCACAGGCTGGAGATGGATGTTCGGCTCCGAGGCCCTTCCAGCTGCGTCACTCTGTATTCTCACCTTTTTTATTCCAGAAACACCACGCTGGCTCAGCATGCATGGTCGAAAGAAAGAGGCTCGTGACATTCTGGTTAAAATCGAGGGCGAGGAAACGGCTGATACTGAAATGAAAGCCATCGAAGCATCACTGTCCGAGGGAAAGGCAGGATTCAGCCAACTCTTTACTCCGGCACACTTTAAACTGTTAGCCTTGGGGCTAGGTCTCGCCTTCCTTCAACAAGCGACAGGCATCAATGTATTCCTCTACTTCGGCTCGGAAATTTTTGGTTCGCTTGGTGGGGAAAAAGTGGATGCCGCGTTGCTCCAGCAAGTCATCGTGGGTGGAGCCAATGTAATCTTCACCCTGGTAGCTATCTGGACTGTCGATATTATCGGCAGAAAGCCACTGATGATCATTGGTGCCTCTGGCATGGCCCTCTCGCTCTTCGCCATGGGTAGTGCAGGCATGAAAGGCGAGGCTGGCAGCGGGCTACTCGTCTGGGTGATTATCTACATTGCCAGCTTCGCCCTCAGTCTCGGCCCGGTGGTGTGGGTGCTTCTCTCCGAAATCTTCCCAAATAAAATCCGTTCGCTCGCCATGGCGACCTGCACCGTTTTCCTTTGGCTGACGAACTCGGTGGTTTCTCAAACTTTTGTCATGATGGACAAGAACGAAGCGCTCGTAGAAAAATACAACCACAGTTTCCCATTCTTTATCTATGGTGGACTATGTATCGTCACCGTTTTCTTTGTCATGTTTTTCGTAAAAGAAACTAAAGGGCGGGCTCTCGAAGAAAACAAGTAAATCACAAAACATGACAGACATTTCCACCCCCTCCTTAAACATACATATCAATGGTTGGTCTTTACTCGACGAAGGCGATCCCGCAACCGAAGCAGGCCTGCGCACGCATCTCGCCGCGATCAAGGATGCCGACTTTCAAGGCTATTGCTGGGCTCCAACTAATCCACAGCTAAAAGAATTGCTCGCCGAATATGGCTTACGCTACGGCGGCGCCTTTGACGCAGCCAAGCCGGAGCAATTTGCAGATTGTATCGCAGCGATCATGGCAATTGATCATGGCCCGATTAATTGTCAGCTCGCCGACGACGACACACCCGTCGAAGAGGCAATCGAACTCACACTAGCGCTGATGGCGGAAGCCAAAAAGCAACATGCCCCGGTGCACCTCGAAGTACACCGCGACACCTGCACCGAGACTCCCGAAAAGACGACTGCGATTATTGAGGGCTACAAAACCGCCACCGGCGAAGACCCGCTGATGAACTTCGACTTCTCCCACCCTGCAGTGGTCAAACATGTCTTGGAACACGAAACCATCACACGTCTGCTAACTCCCGAGATCGTGCCTATCTTCCAGAAGTCCACGCTTTGGCATATTCGTCCCTTCAACGCGCAGCACTGTCAGGTACCGATCACCGATGGGCAGGGCAACTTTTCGCCTGAGTATCTAGCCTGCCGCCCCTTCGTGCGCCAAGCACTCAAGCATTGGCTGCAAGGGCCGCGCCCGACCAACACACTTTGGGTGATGCCCGAAATCGGCACCACTCACGAATATAAACTAAGCTGCTTCCCGAATATCTGGGAAGATACGGTTGCCTTGGGTAAAGATATACAAAAAATTTGGGCCGAAGAACTTGCCGCGCTTTAATTTAAAACATCAAACATCTTAAAACCAAATACTATGAAAAACAAAACAATCGGATTCGTCGGTCTCGGCCGCATGGGTGGTAACATGGCTCGCTGCCTCAAAGACAAGGGCTACAACGTAAGCGCCCTGTTCGACATCAACGACAGCATCGCCACCGAGCTCGCCACAGAAATCGGCTCCACCGCTTACGGAAAACTCGCTGATGTCACCGCCAATGCCGACATTATCCTCACTGTCGTGACCAACGACAAAGCGATGGACGCCATTTTCTTCGGTGAAGACAACCTCTTCACTGGCGCTGAAGGCCGCACCTTCATCAACTGCGCAACGCTGACACCAGCAGTGCACACTCAGCTCGAAGCATCGGCAGCGAAACTCGGTGCCACATGCCTGGAAGCCTGCATGGCGTCCAGTATCCCACAGGCTCGCAGCGGTGAACTGTTCCTGATGATCGGTGGACAAGAGGCCGACTTCAATGCCAACAAACCACTGCTCGACGACCTGAGCAAAGCACTCCACTACGTCGGTGCAGCAGGCAAGGCCTCCGAAGTAAAGGCACTGGTCAACATGGTGATGAACATTAACACCGCCGCGCTGGCCGAAGGCCTCGGCATCGGCGACGCACTCG
>JABJQI010000032.1 GCA_018663485.1 Opitutia bacterium | reverse complement strand
GTGCAGATGACTGCGATGCCGTAGGTGCCTTCGACGTGACTGAGGCTCTTACGGACTGATTCGAGGAAGCGGTTTTTCCCTGCGACTTCGGGCTGTTTCGCATAGTGATAGGCAATCAGATTGCAGAGTGCTTCGGAATCGGTCTGAGATGCAAAGGTGTAACCTTTCTCGATTAGGAATTTCTTCATCCCGACGTAATTTTCGATCACACCGTTATGCACCAGCGCAATCTTGCCATCACTACTGCTATGTGGGTGCGCATTGGCCTCGGTGACGTCGCCGTGTGTGGCCCAACGAGTGTGGCTGATCCCGAGGGTGCCGCCGAGAGCATCGCCCAGCGCGGTCTCAAGTTCGACGACTCGGCCAATGCGTTTGGTCTGTTCGATGCCGTCATCTGTCCAGATGGCGAGGCCAGAAGAGTCGTAGCCCCTGTATTCTAGACGCTTCAGTCCATCTAACATCACACTTCCCGCTCGATCGCGGCCGATATATCCAACAATTCCACACATAAAGCTTCAATTCAGTGTGCAGACACGCTAATACTCAAGTTAATTGATTATCTTTGTTAACCCCAAATAATATATGAGAAAGAAGCGTAAAATTATCTGCATTATCATGGGAGGAGGTCGTGGTTCGCGCCTAAGCCCTTTAACGAAAGAACGTTGCAAGCCGGCGGTGCCGCTTGCGGGCAAGTATCGTCTCGTTGATATTCCAATTAGCAATTGCCTGAATGCGGGGATGAACCAGATCTACGTTTTGACCCAGTTTAACACTGCGTCGCTGCATCGGCACATTCAAGAATCGTATAAATTCGATTCCTTTGGTGGTGGCTGTGTAGATATTTTATCTGCCGAGCAAACTGATTTGAGTGATGGTTGGTATCAAGGCACTGCCGATGCAGTACGCCAGAATATGAATCACTTCGGTGGCACCGGGGAGGACGATCTGTATGTGATTCTTTCGGGTGATCAACTCTACCGCATGGACTTAGTCGATGTCGTGCGCGAGCATGATGCGTCGGGTGCGGCCGTGACAATTACCGCGAAACCGCTTGGTCTGGATGAGGCCGAGGGCTTGGGCTTAATGCGCATCGATGAGAATCTTGAAATCACTGAATTCGTTGAGAAGCCAACTGACCCAAAGGTGATTCAAGGTCTCGCGGTCGGTGAGAGCGTGCTTAACAAGATGCATGATCCGGGCACGAAGGACTACTGCCTCGCATCGATGGGTATTTACGTGTTTAATGCCAAGACATTGGTTGAGGCGCTGGCGACTGATACGACTGATTTTGGTAAGGAAATCATACCTGGGTTGCTCGGTAAGGAAAAGATGTGTAGTTATGTCTTTGATGAGTACTGGGAGGATATAGGGACTGTGAAGGCATTTTTTGATACTAATCTGAGTCTTACCGACGAAGTCCCTCCGTTTAATTTCTTTGATGAAGATGCCAAGATTTACACACGTGCCCGGCTCTTGCCCGCCTCGAAGCTAAATTCCTGTAAGGTCAATCGAGTGGTGGTGGCGGATGGCTGTATCGTTACAGATAGTTGTTTGGATCGTTGTTCATTAGGTGTGCGCTCGGTGGTGCATAGCGGCGCGAATTTGAAAGATGTTGTGATGCTGGGGGCCGATTCGTATGAGACGGTCGACGATCTGCGTGAGAATTTCACCTTGGGCCGTCCAGCAATGGGTGTCGGCCCTGGTAGCGTGGTGAAGCATGCGATTTTGGATAAAAATGTCCGTATTGGTAGCAATGTGGTGCTTGATCCTGCTGGTCTGCCTGATCATTTCGGCGAGGGTATCGATCTCGCGATTCGAGATGGTGTGCTGGTCGTTTGTAAGAATACTGTCGTGCCAGATGGCTTTGTTCTAGGAAGTTAGCTTATCGTCGCCAGTTATATTTTTATTGCTAAGCCGCGATTCGTTAGAATCGCGGCTTTTGTATTGCAATTAACAACGTTTAACTGCATAGTTTTTAAGGAAGAAGCGAACCTTTAGTCTTAAGTTCAAGTCCAATTGATCATGAAGAATCTACTTATTTGCACAGATGGCTCAAATTATTCTCAAGAGTGTTGTCGATATGCCGCATGGCTTGCTAAGCAGATGGGAGCTAAAGTCGAAGTTCTGTATGTGACGGATCTGCGACAGTTTGAGATCCCTGCGGTTGCGGACCTCAGTGGCAGCCTCGGAATTCAACCATACGAGGGAATGATCGCTCAGCTTCAAGAGGTCGAAGCGCAGAAGGCGGAATTTGTCGAACAGTCCGCGATGGCGATTTTTGAGGCTCAGGGGATATTGGAGCGCACTTCGTTTCATCATCAGACAGGAATGCTGGTCGATGCGATTGAGGACTATGCCGAGCGCGCAGACATGATTCTGCTTGGTAAGCGAGGGGAGAACGCCAATTTTGCGACCGAACATCTAGGTTCGATGTTAGAGCGTGTCGTGCGTGCTTCGACTAAGCCATGCCTGGTGACTTCGCGCGAATTTAGGCCGATTGATCATGTCGCAATTGCCTACGATGGGGGAGTCAGTTGCCAGCGAGCACTTGAATTTATGGCACAGTCCGAGCTGTTTCGCGCCTTTGATATACACGTAGTGATCGCTGCCGAAAGTCATAAGGAAGATCAAGTTGCCTCACAGCTCGCTGAAGCAGAGCGTATGATGAATGCGTCTGGGCTTTATCCTGCTTGCCAAGTGCTGAGTGGTGAGGCGGAGACAGCGATTGCGGACTACGTCAAGAGCGCCAAAATCGACTTGTTGGTAGCAGGTGCTTATGGGCACAGTCGTATTAGGAAATTGCTGATTGGTAGCACTACCACGGAATTATTGCGGCGTTGCCATGTGTCAGTGCTGTGCTTCCGCTAAGCCTCAGTTGCCAGCTTGCCCCTTGCGATGCGAATGATCACTATGCCGACAATGATCATGAAAATCGAGTAGAACTGCCCGCGGCTGAGCCCCATAATCAGTGCAGCGTCTGGTTCGCGGAAGAGTTCGCCAAAAATGCGGACAATGCCGTAGCCGATTAGGAATTCGCCTCCGATCTGGCCCGCGGGTGGACTGGTACGCCAGAAGCGCCATTGAGCGTAGGCGCAGAGTAGTGCGCCTTCGAGGACTGCGGCATAAAGCTGTGATGGATGCCGCGGCTCCGGGGTAAAAATATGCAGTGCCGCATTATAAATGATGGGGCTGTCTGGAAAGATCACTGCCCAGCGCATCTCAGTTACGCGCCCCCAAAGTTCGCCATTGATAAAGTTAGCGATTCGGCCAAAACAGAGGCCTAGCGGTGCAAGAGTGACGATGACATCGCCGAGCTTGAAAAAGTTGTAATGGTATTTTTTTGCGAACCAAGCGAGTGCGAGAAGTACGCCGAGAAAGCCGCCATGGCTAGCCATGCCCCCTTGATTTACCTTTAGGACTAACAATGGATTCTGCAAAAACGCCTCCAAATCGTATAACAGCATGTAGCCGAGGCGACCACCGACGATGACTCCGAGTATCACTGCAGTCATCAAGGTCGCGCGGGCGTCTGCATTAATAACGAACTTGCCGCGGGCGTTGTACGCGCGCAGTAGTCCCCACGCTGCTAGGAATCCCAGCAAATAGGCGAGCCCGTAATAACGTATGCCATCGATACCGAGTGGATTTTCAGGGAAACGTATAAAAAAAGGGCTGAGGTCGTGCACCCAGTAGCTGCTAGTCGTGGCCATAGTTACATTGATATAGGTACTGTGCTGTGGAGGGCAAGCATGACGATTTTATCGGTCTGATTATTTTCTGGCTTTGACTTTTCCCCGTGTGCTTCAATCTTCAAACAACTTATGATCAAGCAATTCCGCGTGGCTCTCGCGATTCTGTTAGGAGCCCTACTAGTTAATACACCCTTATCCGCGCAATCGGATAACTTACGCGTTTCTGTTGCCAACTTGAGCCAAGATGTGAATCTGCTTGCGCAGCAGCTCAAATCACTCCGCCTTGAAATGGAGGATCTGCGCCGAGAAAACGCTAAGCTGCGGGCGCAAGTCGCGGCAGCTAATTCGAATCGTGATACGCAGTCACGAATTTCCAGTCTCTCGGGATCGATTGAATCGCTCCGCCGAGAATATCGCCAAGCCGATGAATCGCAGAAAAAACAAATCATCAACGAGGTGTCTCGCCAGATAAATGCATTGGGTAAAGAGACTCAATCCGCGATCAATTCGGTGGCAAATGCTGTGCGCAGCACGCCCAATGTCGTGGCGCCAGTTCATTTCTCAGAAGATTATCCACAGACGGGCAAGCCCTATGTAGTGCGTAGCGGCGATACGCTCAGCGCGATCGCTCGGCAGCATGGCTCAACTGTTAAGCATATTCAGAATGCCAACAAAATTGCGAATCCGGCCAAGGATTTACGTGTTGGTGAAACCATCTTCATCCCCATCGCTCAATAATTATGGCAAGTACTAAAAGCAGACTCGGCCGCGGCCTCGGCGGCCTTATTTCTGGCACCACTGGTGCCACCGCCAAGCAGGCGGCACCAAAGAAAGCCGCTGCGCCGGCAAAAAAAGTAGCTGGCAAGCGGGCGGCACCTTCAATGCAAGCATCAGCTGCGGTGGCCTCACTCGGTTATCGTGAGATTCCGATTCAGAATTTAGTGGCCAATCCTTATCAGCCGCGCCGCGAGATCGACCCGAAGCATGTCGAAGAGCTCGCCAAGAGTATTCAATCAGAAGGTCTGCTCCAGCCAATCGTGGTGCGCATGCAGGGCAAGCAGTTTGAGCTGATTGCCGGCGAACGGCGCCTGCGCGCGTTTGAGTATTTAAACAAAAAAACTGTGCCGGCGCGCGTAATCGAAGCAAGCGATGCGTCTTCGGCGACGCTGGCATTGATTGAAAACTTACAACGCGAGAATCTCAATCCCATTGATGAGGCCTTGGGCTATGCGAGTCTTGTGCGTGATTTTGATTTGACCCAAGAAGCGGTGGCCGAGCGTGTCGGCAAGGGGCGTGCGTCGATTGCCAATGCGCTGCGTTTGCTTTCTTTGGGCGCCGAGATTCAGGGCTTTTTGAGTCGTCGCCTTATTTCGACTGGGCATGCTAAGGTACTGCTGGGCTTGCAAAGCGATGAGCATCGCAAGTTGCTCGCGCGGCGTATTATCGAAACGGGTATGAGTGTTCGCGAGGCAGAGCAGCAAGTGCGCCGTTTAAAGGAGAGCACTGGTAGTTCTAAAAAAGCGAAGGCCAAATCGGCTGAGGCCGAAGCGACCGTTATCCGTGATTTGGAAAAGCGGATCGGCGAGCATTTTAATACCCGTTGTATGCTCAAGCACGGGGCGAAAAAAGGTAAGTTGACGATCGAATATTTCGGCAACGAAGACCTCGACCGTATTCTTGAAAAGCTGGGCATTAATGGCTAGCCTTGCACTCCTTGAATTAAGCCTGTGCGAATCACAGTTTGTTCGAGCATAGCATTAGTGCCCCGTCCAGACAGAATCGTCTGTCGATTGCGGCGGTGACGAAGTCAGCGTTTTATGCGATGTTTGCTGCCGGCATGCGGAAGTGACTGGCTGGCCTAGGCTATTCTTGTGTTCTTTGGGGAATTGAATCGTAAAGGTCGTGCCTGAGCTACTGGTTGCGAAGATAATATTGCCATGGTGAGCGTCGACGATGGAGCGAACGATTGCGGTACCTAGCCCGGTGCCTCCGCTTTTGTCGAAGGTGACGAAAGGTTCAAAAAAGCGACTCTGGATTTTGTCGGGAATGCCAGGGCCGTTATCGGAGATCGAGAGGTGAATGGTATCCCCCTTGTCGATTGCAGTAATGGCGATGGTTCCAGGCTTTTCGGTTTGATGAATAGCATCGATAGCATTGCCGACGAGATTTTGCAACACACGTAGTAGTTTGCTGGCGTCCGCTTGCAAAGAGACGTTGTTTGGGTGCATCTCGACGGTGACGTCGTTATGCTGAAAGAATGGTGCATTCAGTTCGCGAAAATGCTCAAATAGCTGCCCCATCGTAATATGCGCGATTTCGATCTCGCCACCGCCTCGGGCAAAAGCTGCGAGGTCATTGGCCATGTCTAACATGCGACGGATTTGTGCTTCGATGTCGGTACAAATTTTTGCGGTCGTGGGGTCGTTTTCGCCTTGGCGCTGTTGGATAATATGCGAGCCGAGGCTAATAATGGAAAAGGGGTTTTTGAAATCGTGCAAGATTGACGAAATCATCGTACCGACCAGCGCAAGCTTCTCCTTGCGTGTGACCTCCTCGATGTAGAGGGAGGTGGTACTTTTGAGGTGTTTAATAACGCTATCGAGGATTTTTTTCTGCGGTGCGGCATCCTCGATGATCTTTTTGACAGTGTTTTCTGGGATGCGTCCTAAGGTGCAGTCGGACTTAGCGCGGGCATCAAGTGCGCGTTGCTCACCGGTAAATACACCGACTTCGCCGAAGAAGCTGCCTTCGCCAGATGTGCTCACCGATTGATTTGGGCCGTCAGGCCTGACTTTAGTGAACGCGACGAGGCCTTCTAGAATTACATACAGCGAATCGGATCGGCTACCTTCTCGAAATATGGTATCACCCTGCTTAATTTTTAGAAGCTCGACTTGCCCGAGGATCGCGTCGCGTCGTCCCTCGGAGATACTTTGAATAAAGGGGTGTTTCTCTAGTTTCATGGCGCAGCTTCGGTGGTCGATTGAGCCGTTTCGAGCTGCTGAGAGCGTAGGTGAAAAATCAAGGCAGTTGAAGCTATTGCTAGAAGCAGTAGAACAATGCCGCCTAAAATGCCAGATGGAGTGAGGTGTTTCATTTTAAGTTGAGAGGGAGCGTAGAGGCTAGAGAGTGAGATTCAATACTGATCTCCATGCCTTATTATGAAAGGCGGTTACGGTAATCTTCGTAGCCGAAAGTACGCACGATGTGGAGCCCTGATGCTTCGCTATATAAGCTGATGGCTGGCAATGGCACGCCGTTAAAGGTCGAATTCTTGACCATGGTGTAATGGGACATGTCTAGAAAGGTGATGCGCTGACCGATTTGTAGCGGTTTGGAGAAGGAGTAGTCGCCAATCACGTCGCCCGCCAGGCAGGACATGCCACCGAGGCGGTAGGTGTACGGCTGCGTGCCCGCTTGATTAGCATCGAGTATATTAGGGCGGTAGGGCATTTCTAGCACGTCTGGCATGTGGCAAGTGGCCGAGGTGTCGAGGAGGGCGATCTGCTGGTCGCCTGCTTCGATGAGGTCAAGTACGGTGCTGACGAGCACGCCCGTGTGGAGCGCAACGGCTTCGCCAGGCTCCAGGTAGACGTCGACGTCGTAGCGCTCACGAAAGCGTTGAACTATGCGGCACAGCCGCTCAATGTCGTAACCGGGTCGAGTTATGTGGTGCCCGCCGCCAAAATTGAGCCATTTGAGTCCCGGGATGAGGTCGCCGAATTTTGCTTCAAAGGCATCGGCGGCATGTTCGAGTGCATCGGCGTCTTGCTCGCAGAGTGCGTGGAAGTGTAGCCCGTCAATGTGTTTAAGTGGGTTGCAGGCGAGTTTTGCGAGTGCGCGATCGAGTGCGGTGCGTGTGGTGCCGAGTCGGGATGTTGATGAACAGGGGTCGTAGAGCTCTGTTTCGACTGCGGAATACTCGGGGTTGATGCGTAGGCCTAGCTGTGGGCGATTGTTCTTGGGGAGCTGTGCAATGCCTCTGGCGAGTTGCTGGGCAGAGTTGAATACAAGGCTGTGTGCAAAGCGACTGAGCTGTTGCAGCTCTGCATCCTTGTAGCCAGTTGAATAGACATGCACTTCCTTGCCGAATAGTTCGTGGGCCAGCAGTGCCTCATGGAGGCCGCTGGATGTCGTTCCGTTGAGGTAGCGCTTAATGAGTGGGAAGCTGCTGTGGCAGGCGAAGCCTTTTAGTGCGAGCAGGACTTTTGCTCCCGAACGCTCAGCAACAGATTGGAGCAGTTGGCAGTTTGCTTCAAGCTGGTCCAGATGGATGATATAGCCAGGCGAAGGGGCCTGCTCGATCGGAATTGAGCGGAGTGCGGCGAGGCGTTCGGTAGTCAAGGGAGGTGTCGGATCTTGTGCCATGAGTAATGTAGCATTGTAAAAATGCAGATTAAGGCTGTTTGCGAGCTGTTTTTACGTTTCGATGTCGTGCTCTGGTTGTGTGTTTTGCGGCATTGAAAAAATGCCAAAACTTTAGGTTGCTTTTCCGGCCCTCTATTTTATTGTGCGCGGCTTTCTAATTGTAAAAGCCTCCATGCTGGGGGCGCATTTCATCTCATTTGACAGACTATGAAACAGTTCAAGCTTAATATCATCAACCGCGAAAATACGGGACGTGGCGTCGCACGCCGTCTCCGAGCTCAAGGTAACATTCCTGCCTGCGTTTACAGCAAAGGTAACTCACGCTCAATTTCGCTCTCTGCTGTGGAGTTTCGTGATCTTAAGCGCTCGATTGGCGGTGGAGTTGCTCTGGTTGAATTAGTCGATGAGCAGGGCGAGGTCGCTCTGACCAGTATCCAAGAGATCCAGCGCGATACCTTGAAGAATTGCATTAATCACATCGACTTCCTTGAAGTTGCACGTGGTGAGAGTTTTGTGGCTCACGTGCCAATTCACCTAGTCGGTGAAGCGGACGCCCTCGGCGTCAAGAATGAGGGTGGTATGATTGACCACAAGTCACACGGAATAGATATTCGTTGCCGTCCATCCAAGCTTCCTGACCACATTGAAGTGGACGTGAAGGATCTTGAGGTTGGCGGTGCTATTCACATCAGCGACCTACCTGTGATTGACGGTGTTGAATACCTTGGCAATCCGATCCAGGTGATCGTGTCTTGTCAGCCTCCAACAGTTGCTGTTGAGGTGACTGAAGTGGTCGACGAAGTGGCTGCTGACGAAGTGCCTGCTTCCAAGGTCAAGGACGACGACGCTGCTGAAGGCGACGACGCCAAGTAATTTTTTCGAGAGAAACATTTTTGATTCTCTCTTTGTTCTTTCCAAAATGTCCATAGCGGTCATTGCCGGCCTCGGAAATCCGGGGCTCAAATACCGCAACACTCGGCACAATGTCGGCTTTGCGTTAGTTGAGAAACTGGCGTCGAAGCTGGGTGCCAAGTGGAAGACGGAAGCCCGTTTCGAAGCAGAAATCGCGACTGTGTCCTATGAAGAGCGTAAGCTCTTACTGGTGAAGCCTCAATGCTTCATGAATGCCAGTGGGCGGTCACTCGGTGCGATTTTACGCTACCGAAAGCTCTCGGCCTCATCGCTTGTCGCCGTTTACGACGACATCACACTCGAAATCGGCAGGCCTAAGCTCAGTTTGAGTGGTAGCGCGGGTGGTCACAACGGGATTACCAATTTGCTAGCGCAAATTGGGCCTGGCTTTCTTCGCTATCGTATCGGAATCGGTGCGAAACCACACAAAGAGATGGACCTCGCAGATTACGTCCTAAGTAAATTCACTACGGACGAACTAACACTTTTGGCAGATCAGAACCCTACTTATCTTGAGCATTTACAGCTCATTATTGACAAGGAGCCTGAGTACGCCATGAACTTCATCAACCAACGCACGGCACCATAGCATGAGCGCAACGACTACAAACAACTACAAAACTACTTTCATCCTCGACCTCCGCGAATCTGAAGACGATTCCGCTAAGCTCTTGGCTGATTTGACTGAAATTCTCGCTTCACTCGGTGGAACGGTCACTGATAGTGAAGATCTCGGAATGCGCGAATTCGCGCGTGCTGCAGATCGTCGCTTCACACAAGGCCACAGCCTCGAAGTCTACTTCGAAGGTCCAGGCACAGTGCCTGCTCAACTCCAAGAGAAGCTTCGCCTCGATAAACGAGTCAACCGCATCTTCGTTCAGTCGGTTTAGTCCGATTGTTTCGTAGTACCTTCTCGCCCTTGCAAGTAAAACGCCATGGCCTCATTTAATAAAGTCATCCTAATGGGAAATCTGACCCGCGACCCTGAGTTGCGTGTGACGGCTGGTGGTATTTCAATCTGTAAAATTGGTCTCGCTGTTAATCGTGTTTATTCCACCAAAGATGGTGAGCGTCGCGAGGAAGTCACGTACGTCGATATCGACGCATTTGGTAAGCAGGCCGAGGTGATTAGCAAATACATGCGCAAAGGTCGCCCTCTTTTTGTGGAAGGCCGATTGAAGTTTGATCAATGGGAGTCCGAGGGGCAAAAGCGCAGTAAGCTTGGCGTTGTCTTGGACAAATTTGAGTTCATTGGTGGTCGCGAAGATGGCGACAGTGGTCAATCCGCTGGTTACGACAAGAGCTCCCCGCCAGCCCGAACAGCTGCGACACCCGCTGCGACACCTGCAGTAAATTTCTCTAATGATAACGACACGCTTGATGAGGACGTGCCGTTTTAAACATCCTTTTTCCTCTTTATATCACAGTTTAAATTATACGTATCATGGCTAACTCTGAAGTTCTCCTCCTCCAACCCATCCAAGGCCTCGGCGCCGAAGGTGACACAGTAACAGTGCGTGCAGGTTATGCGCGCAACTTCTTGCTTCCACGCAAGCAAGCTTTGCCTATCACTCAGGCAAATAAGAAGCATGTGGAATCGTTGCTCAAGGCACGCGAAGCACGTGAACAGAAAGAGTTCGAATCAGCACGTACACTGGGCGAGCAGATCGAGAAGACCAGCATCGCAATCGCAGTGAAGACTGGTGAAGGCGGCAAGATGTTTGGCGCTGTGACTGCCAATGATTTGATCGAGCGCCTCAAGGAAGAGGGCATCGAGCTAGTGAAGAAGCAACTCGGTTTGGCTCAGCCAATCAAGGATCTCGGTTCACACACGGCTGGCATCAAGCTACACGCTGATGTTGAAGTTGAGCTGAAGTTTGAAGTGGTTTCTGAAAATCCGATCGAAGAAGCGGCTACTGAAGACGCTTCTGACGAAGACCAAGATTAAGCGATTCAGCGCGGTTGATTAGCCACTAGTTCTATGCCGCCTGAATCATCGAATTCTTCTTACGGTCGTAATAAAGGCGACCGTAAGTTCGGTGACAGTCGCAAGTCGCTGGGAGCGCCTGATGGCATTCGTGTACAACCGCACAATTTGGAGGCTGAAGAAGGCCTGCTGGCTGCTTGCTTGATCGACGGCGGTCGCGAAATTCTGACCGAGTGTATTGAGGCGAAGCTGACACCAGACTATTTCTTTAAGACCTCTCACCAAGAGCTCTTTCGAGCGCTACTCTCTTTGTATGAGACCGGTGATCCGATCGACGAGATTCTCCTTTTGGACTATCTCAGGAAGAACGGCATGGAAGAAGAGGTCGGCGGTATTGCCGCCATCTATGCGATTCAAAATCGAATCGAGACCCCAGCCCATGCGCGCTTCTTTACTCGAATTGTTCACGAGAAGTATCTGCTGCGTCGCTTGATCCGTACCTCTCGCGAGACGATCGAGGCTTGTTATGAGCAGCAGGAAGATATGTCCACCTTCATCGAAAAGATCGAGCAGGACATTTTTGACATTAGCAGTGGCCGCGTCACTGAAGGTGCGACGCCGATTCGTGAGGCAGTGGATGGCGCAGTTTCAAATATTCAAGCGCTGTTAAGTGGTAAGGATGACATCAGCGGTGTGCTATCTGGCTTTCGTGACCTCGATGGTATGACCTACGGGTTCCATCCAGGACAAATGATCGTGTTGGCGGCTCGTCCTTCTGTGGGTAAAACTTCTTTGGCGATGAATTTTGCCGAACACGCGATGTTGCCTGCGGAAGGCCGCAAGCCCTCGGGGGTGCTGGTCTTTAGTTTGGAAATGACCTCCGAAGATTTGGCGATGCGTTTGATTTGCTGTCGCTCACGTGTCGACATGAAGCGTATTCGCGACCGTGTCGCTTCGAAGGGGGACATGGAGGACATCGTTACCACGGCGAAAGAACTGAAGAGCTCACCATTGTGGATCGATGATAATGCGAGCTCAACTATTTTAGATATACGCGCGAAAGCGCGTCGGCTTCATACCAAGAGCCCGCTAGGCCTAGTGGTCGTCGACTATTTACAATTGATTCGAGGTTCTGACCCGCGCATGCCGCGTGAGCAACAGATCGCTGATATTTCCCGAGGTATGAAAGGCATGGCCAAGGAGTTGGCCATTCCAGTCGTGGTGCTCAGTCAGTTGAACCGCGAGTCAGAAAAGGAAAATCGCGACCCACGTATCTCTGACCTTCGTGAATCTGGATCGATCGAGCAGGATGCTGATGTGGTCTTGCTATTGCATCGTCCGAAGAAGCGTGACGACGATGACGAAGGGGTGCAGGATGGCGGTTTACCCTCTGCTGAGGAGCACATCAAATTAATTATCGCGAAGCAACGTAATGGTCCAATCGGAGAGATTGATTTAACATTTGTTCGTCGCTACACTCGTTACGAAAATTTTCATCGCTAGTTCGTCTATCATATTTTGAGATCCCTATTTATGTTATTTATTAAGAATTTTTTGTGTGCCGCGATTTATTGTACCGCCTTTGTTAGTTTTACATCCCTCTTTGCTCAGGAATATCCGAAGGTAAATGAAGTACGCGTCGAGTTCGATGGCTTTAAGTCTGTGAGTGAGGAGTTCGTGTTCAGCAATGTACAGTTACGCCGGGGCATGAATTACAATACAGCGTTGGTTGATCAGTCGATTCGCACGCTATATGGCACTGGCCATTTCGAGTTCGTCGAAGTGAAAGTCGAGAATTCAGACGATGGTTCTGTGGATGTGATCTTCGAGGTGATTCCCAAGTATACGATCGAGCGTATAACTTATTCAGGCAATCAGAAATATAAAGATGGTCGCTTGTCCTCGAAGGGTGAATTAGAGGCGAGCGGGCCGTTAGATGAATATCAAGTAAGCGAAGCTGCTGATAAGATTAAGGCTTACTATGTGAAGAAAGGCTATCCTGATGTGACGGTGGATTATCGCATTCAACGCAATGAAGATACTGGCGATGCGGTTGTGCTGTTTGATATTGACGAAGGCTCGAACGTTAAAATTAAAGGCCTTCAGTTTGAGGGGAATTCCGTTATCGAGGATAAGGAATTGGCTAAGGTGTTAGAGACGCAGCAAGCCGATTGGTTGTCGTGGCTAACTGGATCTGGCCGTTTTGATGAAGTTAAGTTTAAGGAAGACTTAGAGTTGTTGCGCACCTATTACCGCAACCAGGGTTACTTGGATGTCGTCATCGATGCGGACGATGTCGTGCTCGACTTTAAGGGCGATGAGCGGCTCTACATCACTATTCCTTTAACTGAGGGAGAGTTATACACTGTCGGAGAGCTATCGATCGACAATGCTACAATTTTTACCACGAGTGAGTTGCTTGGAGCGGTCAAGACTGCGACCAACGATCCGTTTTCTCCTGAGAAAGTTGATGCGGCTGCATCGGCTGTTCGTGAGTATTACACATCGCGAGGTTATTTGGATGCGGGCGTGCGTGCTGAGCGCGTGCCGAACATGAATACACGTGCGATTGACGTGGTCTTACGTGTTCGCGAGAGCGAGAAGTTTTATGTTGAATCGATCAAGGTGGAGGGTAACACAATCACCAAGACTCGTGTGATCATTCGTGAATTGGCCTTGCGCCCGGGTGATGTTTTTGACTTGAAGCGCATGTCAACCAGTGAGAACCGTTTGCGCAATACTCGTTACTTTGGGGATGTACGCATGAACCCTGAGGCCACGAATGTCCCCGGGCGTCGTGATCTGAGTGTCACGGTCAGCGAAGGTCGCACGGGTAACTTCACTTTCGGTGCCGGCTTCGGTTCTGTTGAGAGCGCGGTGGTCTATTTTGAGCTGACGCAGGGGAATTTTGATTTGTTTAACTATCGCTCTGGATTCCGTGGCGATGGTCAAAAATTCCGTTTTCGTGCTTCCTTGGGCAGCACGAGTAATGAAGTCATGATTGCTTTCGAGGAGCCGTGGTTGTTTGAGCAGCGTTTGGCTTTTGGAGTCGAGCTATTCCGTACTGAGTCGGATTACAACAGCAGCGATTATAACGAGCTGCGTACTGGTTTTGAACTTTACCTGCGCCGTCGTCTATTTGAGTTGGTCGAGGCACGTATGTCTTATCGCTTTGAAATGGTTGAAATTTTCGATGTGGATTTTGGGACGAGTAATACAAGCCAGCCAGACCGTCTGGACGGTTCACGTCCAAACGACGGTATCGCTGATGTCTATCAAGCTGCCGATGGTGAGACCGATGTCGTGTCGAAAATCGGTTTATCGCTGCTTCGCGACACTCGAAATTCACTGATGTTCACGCGCAGTGGCAATCGCACCACGCTCTCCTCTGAGCTGGCTGGGGTTGGTGGTGATGTAAATTATCTCAAGCTAGAGGCGCGCACGGCACAATTTATCCCGACCTTTGATAAGTACGACCAAACGCTCTCTATTATAGGTCGTATCGGCACCGCTTCGCCGTATGGGGATAGCGATGATGTACCGTTTTATGACCGTTTCTACCTAGGTGGTCCTGACAGTTTACGTGGTTTTGAGCACCGTGACGTTGGCCCTCGCGACTCAGATGACGACGAAGAAGCCGTTGGCGGAAACTCCTATGGAATGCTTTCTTTTGAATATGGTTTCCGGCTTGCGGAACCTTTAGGGCTAGTTGCTTTCTATGATTGTGGCTTTGTTAATCAGTCTGATTATGATTTCAGTCCTTCAGATTATGCTTCAAATTGGGGTATAGGTGCGCGCATCATCTTGATGGGCTCTCCGCTGAAGCTCGATCTAGGTTTTCCACTCACAGTTCCAAATAACGCTGAAAACAACGGCGCACAGTTTAACTTTTCTTTTGGCACACGCTTCTAGAGTTGCTTGCATTCTCACATAAAAACCCTCACCTATATGTTTATGAAAAAAATAACTATTCTATTTCTTACTTTTGTCTTCTGTGCCGTCGGTCTCTTCGCTCAGAAAACTCCAGTCGTCGCTACGGTCAACGTGCAGCGTATCTTAAATGATTATACCGCTTTCCAAGCAGCAGTCGAGAAGGTCAAAGGCTCCGTTGGTCCGGTTGAGGAGGAGATGAAGAAAATGCAGGCCAACATCGAATCGATTGTGACAACAGGCCGCGAGGCTGAAGCAAAGGTAAAGAACCCAGCGCTGGGTGACGAGGCAAAGGCTGAAGCACAAGCAGAGATCGCTGTTCTTCAAGCTCAGCTCCAAGCCGCTCAGGTCGAGTTACAGGAGTTTCGCCAACAGGCACAGCAGCTGGCTCAGCAAGGGCAAAAAGAAGAATTAGCGCCACTCCAGCAGAAGGCAGTGGAAGCAGTGAAGCAGGTCGCTATGGACAAGGGCATCGACTTGGTGATGCCGATCAATACTGTGGTCTTTGCAGCGGAAGAGCTTGAGATTTCCGACTCGGTCATCGCGGTCTTGAACGCTAGCGAATAAATTCGTTAAAAAATTCAACCTTCAAAAACCCTGTTCTCGCTAAGGACAGGGTTTTTTGTTCTTATCTTTAATATGTCATTTGCATACACCACTCAACGTATCTTGGAAATCGTCGGTGACGACGCGGAATTTTCTGGTGAATATATAGGTGAAATCGCTGGAATAGCCTCTCTTGCGGAAGCGATGGCAGGCGACTTGTCGTTTTTGGGTAATCCCAAGTATCGTGACGCTGTCGCGTCCTCGGCTGCGTCGGTATTACTCCTGCCACGTGATTATACGGAAACACCGAAGGCGGGGCAGCTACAGATCAAGCTGGATAATCCATCGTATGCGCTCGCGCTTTTGTGTCGAGATATGGAGAGAAGCTTACAGCCGCTCCCTGCGCCTGGCGTGCATCCGACTGCTTTTATTGATGTGGATGCTATTGTCTCGCCTGCCGCATCCATTGGTCCGTTTTGCTGTATCGGCAAAGGCGCAGTCGTTGGTGCTGCAGTGCTCGAAGCACACGTCTGCGTCGGTAAATATGCCAACGTGGGTGATGAGTCGCACCTGTTCTCGCAGGTGGTCATCGGGGATTACTGTGTTATCGGTGAGCGTAATCGGCTCCACCCTGGCTGTGTCATTGGCTCCGATGGCTATGGCTACGAATTTATCGACGGTGCGCATCAGCGTGTTCCCCAGATCGGCAATGTCGTGACGGAGGCAGATGTCGATGTGGGTGCGAATACCGCCATCGATCGAGCCCGCTTCGGGTCGACGGTGATTGGTGCTGGTACCAAAATTGATAATTTGGTGCAAATCGCCCACAATGTGCGCATCGGTAAGCACTGCTTAATCATTGGGCAATCTGGGATCAGTGGGAGCACGGAGCTGGGTAACGGGGTCGTGTTGGCAGGGCAGGCAGGCGTGGCAGGCCATTTAAAGATCGGGGATGGTGCGATGATTGCGGGTGGAGCTGGTGTCCCACATTCACTTGAGCCGAATGCAAAGGTGCGTGGCCCGACTGGAGAGCCTATGATGCTATACAATCGTATCATGGTTTTACAGCGCCGTCTTCCTGACCTTTTCAAAAGATTCGATAAATTAGAAAAAAGTGTCGAGTCTCTGCCTGAGTGTGGCACAATTGAATAATTAATATGAAAGAAAACTCACTGAAAATCTTCTGCGGCAATTCCAACCCGAAACTAGCGAAAGATATTTGCGATTATTTGGATGTGCCTCTCGGCGATGCGACGGTCATGAGTTTTCCCGATGGGGAGAGCTTCGTTCAAATTAATGAGAACATCCGTGGTGCGGATATTTTTATTATCCAGTCCACTTGTAATCCGGCTAATCAGCACCTGATGGAGCTGTTCATCATGATTGATGCGGCCCGCCGTGCCTCGGCACGTAGCATCACTGCAGTGATACCTTTTTACGGATATGCCCGTCAGGATCGTAAAGATCAACCACGTGTGCCGATTACTTCCAAGCTAGTTGCCAACCTCCTAGTCTCAGCGGGAGCGACCCGGGTATTGACGGTCGATCTGCACGCTCAGCAGATTCAAGGCTTCTTCGATATTCCTGTCGATCATCTCTACGCATCGCCGGTTCTGTTCGAGTATTTGAAGGATATCGATACCAGCAACTTGACGCTCTTCTCTCCCGACGTAGGCGGTATGAAAATGGCATCCGCGTATGCGGGTATGCTCGATGTGCCACTTGGCTTTATCGCGAAACGTCGAACTTCGGCCGAGACAGTAGAGGCTGTCTCAATGGTAGGGGACGTGGACGGGCGCGACATCCTTCTGATCGATGATATGACTGAGACTGCGGGTACTTTGTGTGCAGCCGCCGAGTTGCTCAAAAAGAATGGCGCTAAGAGCGTGATGGCTGCCGTCAGTCACGGTGTGCTCAATGATATGGGCTATGAGCGTATTGCCAATGGCCTGCTTGATCGTTTGATTACCACGGATACGACTCCAGTGGAACAGCGTGATGGTGTGCCGATTACAGTCCTCAGTGTTGCGGCATTGCTGGGGGAAGGTATCAAGCGCATTCACGATAACGCCAGTGTGACTGG
>JABJQI010000070.1 GCA_018663485.1 Opitutia bacterium | reverse complement strand
GCCCAGATGGCGGAATTGGCAGACGCGCTAGACTCAAAATCTTGTGCCTTCGGGCGTCCGGGTTCGACCCCCGGTCTGGGTATTCTTTAAAGCCTCGTTTTCGAACGGGGCTTTTTTGTGTCGATTCATTCGTAATGACTTCGAGGGGTTCTTCGTCTGCCATGCTACCGTCCGAGCAGCCGATCCTAAATTAAAAAACAGGGGTCACTTCCAGTTTCTGCCCCGGCTCCAAAGTATGACGCCCCTTACGATCCGGATCTTCATCATTGCGATAGATCTGAACTTCAACCGGGCCATCCAAATCTGCCGGAGCCACCCAGCGCCACTTACCAATCTCCTCAAAGTCCATCGGTATACCTGTTTGCCAGCTCAGGTCACCCGAACTGCCACGCAGAAAGGGCTTATTGCCGATACCAATCAAAATACTAGCAGTGAAAACTGTGTCGTTTGCCTTTGTACGTGCGCGACGAGTGGCGACTGGCTGAGCCTCGCCAAACAAATCAACTGGCGTATCTGCCTCAGCTTCGAGCTTGGCAGACGCCCGCATTGCTACTTCAGTATCCTGAAACTCGGGGGTAGGCTCTTCAAAATCAGCATCCGCCGCCACGCCGTCGACCACCTCAACGATTAAATCATCAGCGACTGCGACTCGCTCTGCCTCGGCAATGACCTCAGCCTCGGACTCTACAGCCTTCTGTAACTCGTCATCTTTAATCAAATCCGCTCCGACTAGGACTTCGCTTTCTTCAGCCAACCTCTCGACAGTCTCCGAAACCTCATTAGGCTCGAGCTCAACCACCAACTCTTTAACCTCAGTGACTGCAGATACTGACTCGTTTGGCACGGCCTGTGCCGATTCCTCTGGCATCTCTGTGCTTTCAGTCACCTCGGGCTCTGGCTTTGCTAGTTGACTCTTCGAATCGATAATCCGGCTCACAGCCGACGAAGCTGAATTATCTTTCTCCGGAATCGCACGTTGTAATAGTCCAGCATCCGCTTTGCTGCGCCGTGATCGCCGCGCACGTACGGACGCCGACGTTTCAGCTTCTGCAGCAGCGGTTGCTGAGCTAGCGGCTTCAACCGCAACCTGGTCACTTGCTTCCAAAACGAGCACCCGTGATTCAATCGAATCCAAAGGCTCAACTGCCGCAGTCAAGCGAGCCTCCAAGGTGGCTAACGCTGCCTGTAAGGCGGTCACCGCTTCAGCAGAGGCGTCGTTCTGAGGCGTCGCACCGAACGCATCCAACTGATCTTTAAGCGCAGCGAATGCTGCAACTTGATCAGTGTTACAGACTTCAATTGCTGTAACTTGTTGAGACAAGGCAGCCAAAACCTGCGACGTATGATTCAACTTTTGGTCGACGGCAGATGCCAAGAGTTCACAGCGCTGATCCACCGAACCAGAGCCGGATTCCAATTCATCGAGCCGTCCATGGCATTCCAACAACGCGGCCTCGGCCTTGTGTAAATGCCCCTGAAGCAAGCGAAGCTCCGATGACCGGTCGTCTCGCTCTTCGCGCACACGCATCGAAAACTCGACCACATAAGGTAGTCCGAAAATCACGGCTCCCAAAGCCACCGCTATGACACATGTAACAACTTGTATATCAGTAAGCTGCCAATTGGCTAAAATTGCGATAGCCAAGGCAGTAACTACCAATAGCACATCCCCCAAGTAAAAGGGCCATTTTGAAAGAGTGAGTGGGGCTTCGTCGTCTGGTTGCATACCTAGCAGCGTCAATGAGTAGAACCTAGATCAAAACGACTCTAGCGCCACGATCAACCCTCGATTTCACAACTTAGCGCGGACGCTCCACAAAACCTGACTTCCGGTAAACTTTACCCAGTGTTTTGTAAGCGCGCTTCTGCGCCTCGCCAGCTCCTGACTTCAACACCGACTCCAAATAGCTTTTATCTTGAATTAGCTCGTTATAACGCGCTTGAACTGGCTCCATCGCAGCAATCACTACATCCGCCACCTCCTGCTTCAGGTCGCCATAGCCTTTACCGACGAATGAAGCTTCGAGATCGGCAGTCGAACGACCACTGAGCGCGCTATGGATTTGCAGCAGGTTCGTCACGCCCGGCTTATCGTCGCGTGCCACGATTTCATTGCCTGAATCCGTCACCGAACTCATGATCTTCTTACGCAGTACAGCTGGCTTATCCAAAATATAGAGTGTCGCATTTTGATTATCATCACTTTTCGACATCTTCCGCTGCGGATCTTGCAATGACATAATACGCGCGCCCGCCTTCGGAATAAAAGGCTCCGGAATCGTAAACGTATCCGAATAGCTGTGATTAAAGCGCTGCGCTAAATCGCGGCAAAGCTCCAAATGCTGCTTCTGGTCGTTACCGACCGGCACTGAATCGGCATTATAAAGTAAAATATCGGCCGCCATGAGCACCGGATACATTAACAGCCCTGCATTCAGCGACGCCCCTTGACGCGCTCCTTGATTGGCAATCGAGGTCTCGCCCTCGGACAGTTTAAAGCCAAGCTTCGCGGCCTTTTCTTTAAACTGAGTCATGCGCTGTAAGTCACCAATCGGCGTGATACAGCTCAATAACCAAGCCAACTCGGTATGCCCAATGATATGCGACTGAATGAAAATATTCGAACGCTCCGGATCGAGGCCACAAGCGATATATTGCGCCACGCAGGATAAGGTATTTCTGCGCAATTCAGCAGGCGTATACTTAACTGTAATCGCGTGCATATCGACCACACCGAAATAACAGGTGTTATCGTCGAGCAAGGTCGCCCAATTTTTAACGGCTCCTAAATAGTTGCCGAGAGTCAGGACTCCGGTCGGTTGGGCACATGTAAGGATAACTGGCTTTTCTTCGCTCATCAACCGCCGATTGACGGCAACAGCTCTGTTCTTGTCAATCTTCCTTCTCTGCTTGCTCGATTCTCTGGCGCTCTACGACTTCGACTTCGCCCATGAATCACGCAGGGCCACCGTACGGTTAAACACTGGCGCACCTGGCTTTGACAATTTGTTATCCACGCAGAAATAACCAATGCGCTCGAACTGACATTGCTCGCCTGCAGCCATCTCCATTAAGCTCGGTTCACAGAGCGCAGTCACTTCTGTTGATGATTCTGGGTTCACATATTTAGTGAACGAAATCTCCTTATCGGCTTCCGGATGCTCTTCGGTGAATAAGCGGTCGAACAAGCGAATCGGGGTCTTCACCGCGTGATCGGCACTCACCCAATGGATGACTCCCTTCACCTTGCGATCTTCAGGTTGCTTGTTAAGCGTATCTTGATCGACCGTGCAAAGCAGCCTCGTGATCGTGCCATCGGCGTCCTTCTCGACGTCGTCGCACTTGATG